>JALONX010000417.1 GCA_025454695.1 Chloroflexaceae bacterium | reverse complement strand
TGTCACAATAGAATAGCGTAATAAACACAACAGCCAGGTTCCTTGCGGGGAACCTGGCTGTTGTTGTAGGAAAAGCACTACCAAACTAGCGGCGCAGACCGCTGTTGATGGTGCTGAACACCGAGCTAACCTGGCGGCCCAGCACCGAGAGGATACCGATAACAACAATTGCGATAAGCACCAGGATCAGCGCGTATTCAACCAGACCCTGACCCTCTTCCTTGGCAAAAAAGCTGCGAATCATTGGTGAGACTCCTATTCGTTGGTTATAATATTGCTAGCGAGACGACGATTCGGACCACACCTGACCAACTCTGCTGTACCTTGCACTACACAAAATAATGATACGTGTAGCACGTTAGTGGCGAGCGAGTCGTGTCAAGATACCGATGACAACGACGACGAATGGGACGAGTATCAGTGCGCCCGACCAGCCCTGACGTTCTAGTATATAGAACGTTTTGGCTTTCGAATGACTTTCCTCGTCATTACTTGTCAACGTGCTTTTCCTTACACTGATGAGTATAAAGTATTGCCGCCAGGGTATCAATAGTCAGATGGTACTAAACCCCTTCTCAGCTTCTGGTACTGCACTAGTACCCAGGCGGCATTAATTTCCACCAGTAGATGCGACACTACTCACCGAGTGTTATCGCGGCTCAGACGGATTGTATGCAGCGAAGACGCTTGCAGCAGCTGCATTGCCCCCACAAACCAGCGCCACGGGGCAGGCAGCCTCCGCCACGGAAACCTTGCCGTTTTGCAGAGCCGCGATCACTGCTGCGCCCGCTGGCTCAACCAGTTGGTTGCATTCGGCCCAGAGCCACTGCATGGCTGCTACCATCTGCCCGTCGTCTACCAACACCACGTCGTCTACATACTGTTGGGTGAGAATAAGCGTCCGTTCCGACACGCTGCGGGGCGAGAGCGTATCAGCAATGGTTTTGACGGCAGGCAGCGGCGACACCCGCCCGGCAGCCAGGCTGTGTTGCATGCTCGCCGCGCCCACCGGCTCCACCCCCACAATACGTACACGCGGGCGGCGCTGTTTGATAGCTGCCGCCATGCCTGCAATCAGCCCGCCGCCGCCAATGGCAATCAGCACATAGTCTAGCTCCGGCAGGTCATCCAGCAGTTCTAGCCCCAGTGTGCCCTGGCCCGCCAGTGTTGCATCGGCATCAAACGGGTGGACGTAGGTTAGCCCTTCGGCTTCGGCAAAAGCGACCGCAGCGCTGTGGGCGTCATCCCAGGCGCTGCCGTGCTGCACCACCCGCGCACCCCAGGCCTGCACCCGCGCCACCCGGTCAGCGCTGGCGGTGGCAGGCAGGTAGACGGTGGCGGGAATACCGAGCCGCCATGCACCGTAGGCCAGGGCCAGGCCATGGTTGCCGCCAGAAGCCGCTACCACACCCCACTCACGCTGCTGTTGGCTCAGTTGCAGCAAGGTGTTAAACACGCCACGAGCCTTAAACGAGCCGGTGACCTGAAGATTCTCCAGCTTCAATCGCAGCTGTGGCGGCAGGTCGCCCCGCAACGCTGGCAAGGGCAGCAGGGGCGTGTGGCGCACATAGAGCGCAATGCGCTGGCGGGCCGCTTCAATGGTTGCCAGGGGCAGGTTGTACGACATTGCTGTTCTCCATCAAGTAGATTGCAGGTTGGCTGTTGCCCGCAGGGCGGCGCGCAGTGCTATTGCAGATTGCAGATTGGCAGCCCGTTATGCAGAAAGAGGAAAATACATCCGCAGATTCCGCAGATTACACAGATTGCAAAACAGGAAATCTGCGGAATCTGCGGGTAGTGAAGCATGTGTTCATCGTGTAAGCTTGCGGTAGACGGTGCGGTGGGGCTGGTCGGCAGCGGCACCGAGGCGCTTGCGGCGGTCGGTTTCGTAGTCGCTGTAGCTGCCGGGGAACCAGAAGACTTCGCTGTCATTCTCAAAGGCCAGAATGTGCGTCGCCACCCGGTCGAGGAACCAGCGGTCGTGGGAAATAATCACGGCGCACCCGGCAAAGTTCTCCAGGCCTTCTTCCAGCGCCCGCAGCGTGTTCACGTCCAGGTCGTTGGTTGGCTCGTCGAGCAGCAGCACATTGGCGCCGGATTTCAGCATTTTGGCCAGGTGAACCCGGTTGCGCTCGCCGCCGGAAAGGGTGCCGACTTTTTTCTGCTGATCGGCCCCGCCGAAGTTGAAGCGGCCCACATAGGCCCGCGAATTGATTTGACGATTGCCCAGCTGCACAACTTCGTGGCCCTCGGAAATCTCCTCCCACACGGTCTTGTTTGCGTCAAGTGAGTCCCTGCTCTGGTCAACATAGCCCAGCTTCACGGTGCTGCCGATGGAAAGGTCGCCACCGTCGGGCTTTTCCTGGCCCACAATCATGCGGAAAAGGGTGGTTTTGCCCGCACCGTTTGGCCCGATAATACCCACAATCCCACCCGGCGGCAGGTCGAAGCTGAGGTTGTCGTAGAGCAGCTTGTCGCCATAGCCTTTGCTGAGTCCATTGGCCCGAATCACAATGTCGCCCAGGCGTGGGCCGGGTGGGATGTAGATTTCCAGGTCGCGCTCGGCCTTTTCGCCGCTCTGGTTCAGCAGTGACTCGTAGGCACTGATGCGGGCCTTGCTTTTGGTCTGCCGGGCTTTGGGAGCCATGTTGATCCACTCCAGTTCCCGCTGGAGCGTCTTCTGGCGCTGCGATTCAGCCTTCTCTTCGGCAGCCAGTTTTTGCTGCTTCTGTTCCAGCCACGAGGCGTAGTTGCCTTTCCAGGGGATGCCCTGGCCCCGATCCAGTTCCAGAATCCATCCTGCCACATTGTTGAGAAAATGGCGGTCATGGGTCACGGCGATGACTGTACCAGGGTAATCTTGCAAGTGCCGTTCGAGCCAGGCCACACTCTCGGCGTCGAGGTGGTTGGTCGGCTCGTCGAGCAGCAGAATGTCGGGCCTTTGCAGCAGCAAGCGGCACAGGGCCACCCGCCGCCGCTCGCCGCCAGAAAGCACACTCACGGAGGTGTCGCCTGGAGGGCAGCGCAAGGCGTCCATGGCCTGGTCAAGCTGGCTGTCCAGATCCCAGCCATTGACATGATCAATCTTCTCTTGCAGCTCGGCTTGCTCGGCCAGCAGCGCATCATAGTCGGCGTCGGGGTCGCTGAACTTCTCGTTGATCTCGTCGTAGCGGCGCATCAGGTCAACGGTGGCCTGCATGCCCTCTTCCACCACCTGGCGCACGGTTTTGGTGCTGTCCACCAGCGGCTCCTGCTCCAGGTAGCCAATGGTGTAGCCGGGCGACATAGTGGTTTTGCCGATAAAATCCTGGTCTACGCCAGCAAGAATCCGTAGCAAGCTACTTTTGCCCGAGCCGTTGAGTCCGATCACGCCGATTTTTGCGCCATAGAAGTAGGAAAGATAGATGTCTTTCAACACCTGCTTGTTGGGCGGGTGAATTTTGCCCACGCCAATCATCGAATAGATTACTTTGGTGTCGGTCATAGCCTGTCCTCGCATTGCATGCTTCGTTCGATTACACGGGCACAGTGTAGCATACGGAGGGGATTTTGGATTTTGGATTTTGGATTGGGATTGGCGATTGGCGATTGGCGATTGGCGATTGCAGATGAGTTGCTTATCCAAAAGCGGTAGACTGTTGGGCAACACATCAGCCTTGCGAATGATTGCAACAGCCATGCCACATGATAACTTGGAAGCGACAAACTTCTTCTCTTGCCTCTGGGTACTTTGTGCCCTCTGTGGCAAAATAAAGGAGCTAGACATGTCACCGCTTTATCCATCGTGGGTTGAGATTCCTGTTGCCGACCTTGAGCGGGCGCTGGCCTTTTACCGGGCGGTGTTTGGACTCACCGACACGCCAAGCTACGACGATGCGCCGCCCATGCGGATTGTGGTGTTGCTCCCATCTGAAAAGAGCGAGCGTGGCCCTGGAGTGTCGCTGGTGCAATCACCCCAGCATGTGCCGGGCGGGGGCGGTGGTGTGCAGATAAATTTTCACCTGGAGTCTCACGCTGCGCTGGAACGGGCGATTACAACGGCCCAGGCTCACGGTGGCACCATCACAGCCCCTGTGGTTGATATGGGCGATGGGGTGCGCTACGTAACCCTGCGGGATAGCGAGGGCAACCCGATTGCGCTTTCTTCGTATGAGTCGTTGGGTGACGAGTGACGATTGGGTTGAGTTACGATGTTTTATTCTGCATGGCATTGAGGGCAGGTTACAGAGTACGCACCTACAACACTGATATTCATCACAAACCACGGAATTTCGCAACACGCATTACATTTCAGGTATCTCATATCACGCATTTCACGTTACTCTCCGTGCCTTCTGTAGCAAACATGGTTATCTATTGTTACCACAAAGTTGCGGCATCACAACAAGAGAAGCAGCCTCCATCCCCTATGCTGTCTATAGTCATTCCACTACCTCTAGATCGAGGCTCGTGATGCATACATTGCCGCCGCAGCTCCGCCTGACGCCCCGCCGCATTCAGCGCCGCATGCAAAGCCCCGCTGTTGCTAGTACACTGTCCCTGGTGGAAGAATTAACTGAACTGGCCCAGAGTCCAATCAGTGTGGACGATGCCCTGCGCCAGACCCTGGAGTGCGTGTGCCGCTACCTGGGCTGGCCGGTGGGCCATGCCTACTACCGCGCCACGCCCACCAGCCAGGAACTGACCTCCGCCGCTGTGTGGCATGTGGCTCGCCCACAGAAGTTTCGCGCGTTGCAGGCGGTGTCTGCTGAAACGCACTTTGCCCCCGGCAAGGGGCTGGTGGGGAAGGCTTACGCCACGGGTCAGCCGGTCTGGTCGGACGATGTGCTGGCGGACACGGAGTTTGTGCGACGCCGGGATGACTTGCGGGTGCATGGCTATTGCGCCGCGCCCATTCTCGTGCATCACGACTCGTGGGGGGTGTTGGAGTTTTTTGCGGCCCAGCCCCAGGCCTACAGCCCGACTCACCAGCAGGTGGTGACGCTGGCGGCAAACCTGCTTGGCCAGGGGCTAGAACGCATCTACGAGCAGCAGCGGACTCAAGCGAGGCAACTCGACCAGGCCGAGAGCCACGACATACACCCAACGAAGACGCGGGCCATTCGGCGCACGGCTATCAGCGATTATAGCACGGCGGTGGCCCACGAGGTGAACAACCCGCTTTATGCGGCGCGCCTGGCCATGTCGCTGCTTGAGCAGGATTTGCAGGAAGTCCAGGTATCCAGCCCCTACCTGGCCATTCTGCGCGAGGAACTCAACCGGGTGGCGACGGTGATGCAGCAGGTGCAGGCGGCGGGCAATCCCCTTTCACAGACAGAACTACCCTCGTTTGCGGAGTTGCTGGCAGAGACGGGGAAGTGAGATGTAATGCGTAATACGAAGAAATACTACGTACTACGTCATCTTCAGTCACGCAGTACGCAGTACGCAGTTCGCAGTTATCGAGCCACCGTCGGCATCAGCCCGCCCTTCTGGCGGTGGCAGGTGATGTAGACCAACGGGCCATTGCGACACTGAATGCCCCGCCGCGTGCCCCGTGGCAGCACAAAGACCTGGCCCGCCTCAAACGAGCGCTCCTCGCCATCGAGCGTGATCGTCCCCACGCCTTCCAGCACTACCAGCAGCACATCCAGGTCGGCGTTGACATGTTCGGCCACGCCCTGGCCGCTGGAAAGGCGCATCAGATTAACGTTCATCTGCTCGCAGTTAGCACTCCAGATCGGCCCATCGTAGCTGGCCTCCCGTAGCGCTTCCGCCACATCCACAATCAACTCTGGGGTCATGTGAGTTTGCCAATCTCCACCTGCCAGGTTTCCGGCCCGGCTTCCAGGTAGTTCCAGCTAAACTGCCCCGTTAGCTCGGCGCTGAACTGGTAGTAGAGCGGCCTGGGGTCGTGGTCGTTCACCAGGGTGAAGCTTTCGCCCGGCTGCAACGACTCAAAGGTCTC
>JALONX010000416.1 GCA_025454695.1 Chloroflexaceae bacterium | reverse complement strand
ATTATGTTCGTCGCTGTGGTGGGCCAGCAAGCGGGCGGCAAAAAAAATCGCCACCGCCTCGTTCAAATTGAGCCGCACCGTGGAGAGGTAATTTGTGCGGTCAATGCCGTAGCGCCCCCGGTCTTCCCACACTGGCACGCCCATATCATGAAGCGACTCCAGGTCGCGGTAGATCGTGCGCCGATCCACCCCACAATAGTCTGCCAGATCAACCACGCGCAGGCCCTGCGGCGTGTTGTAGAGCCGATGCTCGATGCGGCGTAGGCGGGCCGCCTTGCTGATAATTCGGTCGTCGTTGGTGAGCACTACAGCGTTGAAAAAAGTCACGCGGTGCAGGTTGAAGGAGAGCGCAACCGCTTCCCAACCTGCACCGCGTGACTGCTACGTAGGACGTTCGCTCAGGGCGTTTTGGAGAGGCAAGGCCCAATCTCCTGCCTGGCGAACGTCCTACTGCTATTAACGAACGAAGTAAAATGCAAGCATCCCTACAAACAGCAACCCACCCCAGAGCAAAATGCGTATCAAATCTTGACGCACCCAGGCATAATCCTGGCTATAATCAATAGGTTCAGCGCCCATGCGCCGTGCGGGGCGGCTGACGGTCAGGCGCTCGGTGGCAACCCCCACCGAAGAAGCTTCGCGGCGCTGCTGGCTACGCACCGGCTGGCGGCGGCGCTGGCTACGAGACATTGGCGGCATAACTCACACTTTCTTGAGACAAATGTAACAAATAATCGTCCTGATAAGCGTTAAGCATTATACCATACGCTTGTTACTACAACCCTATGCTGATAGCAACGCTATCCTTCCGCTTCCCTAAGTCTGCCGAAGGATTGTAGAGTGTGAAGGATTGCAGATTGACGCCGCACAAAGGTATGCACATGGTACAATTTTTTCAACGGTGGTTCGTGCTGGTTCGTGTCGGTCTGGTGTTGCCGTTGCTGTTGCTGGCGGGCTGCACATTTATCACTAGTGCCTTGCCGCCCCAGTCCACCCCCGTGCCCACGCTGGCCCGCTTGCCTAGCGTCACCCCGCCGCTGCCCACGGCCACCCCGCAGCCCACCCAACCTGCCACTGCCACGCCGGAGCCGTTTGTGGCTGCTGCCGCCACGCAGGCCAATGTGCGCTCTGGCCCCGGCACTGGCTTCGATATTGTGGGCACCCTTGCGCCGGGCGACAGCGTGAGCTTGCGGGGCCAGCAGAACGGCTGGTACCAGGTGCGCCTGGCCAGCGGCACCGTCGGCTGGGTTGCCGCCCAGTTGCTCGCTGTGGAACCGGACGTGGCTAACGCTGTGCCCACTGTGCAACCGTAGGTGTGAAACGTGAAGCGTACTGCGTACTGCGTACTGCGTACTGCGTACTATGCAAATCTCTTTACATCTCTGCGGCTCTGCGGCTCTGCGTTTTTGTCCGATCATCGCCAATCGCCAATTGCCAATCTCTACTATAATAGACTGCATGAAGGAACAACTAGTTAAATTCGATGTCGCGCCGCTCGATAAATATGCCTCCCGCATCACCATCGGCCTGGCCTACCTGGGCGGCCTGCTCATGCTGCCGTTGTTATTTGCCTACCTTAGCAACCTTCGCTGGGGCGGCCTGCTCACGCCGGTGGCCCTGGCCTTGCCGCTGGCCATCTTTTTGCTGCTAGCCTATGCCATGCAGCCGGTGGCCTACATCATTGAAGAAGAACGCCTGCTGGTGAAACGGCGCTGGTTTCGCCCGCTAGAGGTGCCGTTTAGCAAAATAAGTAGTGTGACACTCGCAACACACCTGGGCGATGTGCCCCGCCGTGGCCTGCGTTTCGCCTTTAACCCCGGCGTGTTTGGCTACCAGGGGCCGTTTCGGCTCACGCCCTATGGCGAAACCTTCTTCCTGGCCACCAATCGGGAACGCCTGGTCGCCGTGAGTCGCGCACCGGCCACGCCGCTGATCATCAGCCCGGCCCGGCCTCGCGAATTCGTCGCCGCCCTTAATGACAAACGCGGTTCCCAGGCCCTGCGCGAACTCGCCGCCGACTGATGGCAAGATGACACAATGATCCGTAGCGCTACGATCTTCTCGTAACTAGCTGTTCAAGAAGTTATCTTGTATTGCGCCCCGGTTCAGCCACCGAATGATGAAGTTTTACTTTTTAATCCGGACACGTGGTGCCGCCTTGTCCACCGAATGAATTCGGCGTCTGGAAGGCGCAAACACGCTGAAGCGTGTTGTCCCGATGGTTGTCTGGATTATTTTGTAAACACTCATAATTCGGCGTCTGGAAGCCAAAAACATGCTCAAGCGTGTTACCACCAGGGTTGTCCGCATGATTTTTCAATTTTCATAAGCGTGTTGATCTGCGAATGCAAAGAGACCTCTTGAATAGACTCATAACTCGTAACTCGTAACTCGTAACTCGTAACTTGATCCGTTTTCCCCACGCCGAACAACTTAGCTTGCCGTGTCAGTTTGAGGCTGTGCTACCCGGCAGGCTCCACCCCGACGGGCGGCGCTACCTGCCGCTACTGCTGCTGCGGCCCACCGCCACAGCGTCCTCTGCTGCTGCCCAGGTCACACCGCCTGGCTTCAGGCTCGCCGTGGTAGACCGGCACCATGTGGTTGACCAACGCCAGGTTGGGCAAAACGGCAGCGCCCGGCTGGTGTGTGCCTTGAGCGCCGTGCGCCTGCAAACCGGTTCCTCCCGCCAGGGCCTGCTGCCCGAAGCCGCCAGCGGAGCCGAGCAGGCCAGCAGCGCACCAACGCTCTTCGGCCAGGTGCAGGAAGTGATGACATGGGAAGTAGGCGCTCACCAGCTGACCTACGAATCCGTGTACATGGAACTGCTGCTTGATGTGGGCCTGGGCACCGTGGGCCTGCGTACCAGCGTCACCGCCGCAAGCCTGGCCGAGCGCATCGGCACCGCCCGCATCCAGCCGGGCGACTGGCTCGAACTCAGCCGTTCCCGAATTGATATTTTGGGGTTGACGCAGCCACAAGTTCACTGATCGTAGCGCGTAGCTTGTGGGGCACATCTGCGGTACATGCATAACGGGGGCATAAAGGTTGCAAACACTACCTTTGGTAGCGCAACCTTATTTTACACAGCGCGTCAAATATGATACGATTCAGGGAAACAAATTTGCCACTTGGCAACGCAGAGGCCCTGGCTCGTGCATCCTGGTGGCGCAAGTAAGGAGTAGGTATCATCGAAACGACAACTCTTTCCCGGCGGATGGTTGAACTGGCTGAAGATAAGCAGGCCCACGAGATTGTACTGCTTGATATTCGCAAGCTCAGCACCATTGCAGATTTTTTTGTGATCTGTTCCGGCGACAATGATCGCCAGCTACGGGCCATTATGGAACATGTGGACGAGGTGGTTGGGCGCGAGTATGGCCTCAACCCTCGTATTGAAGGCACGCCCGACACAGGTTGGATTGTGCTCGACTATGGCGATGTGGTGATGCATGTGTTTAGCGCCGCGCAGCGCGAATATTATCGCCTCGAGCGACTTTGGAGCAAGGCCCCCCCGGTGGTTGTGGTGCAATGAGGATGCTATGAAACGTGGAATAGCTCGCCGCAAACGGTATCTATTTTTTGCTGTTGGGGCTGCAACCGGCAGTGCGTTCGGTCTTATTCTTGGTTCGTTGCTTACCTACTGGGTGGGTGAGGGAACCGTGCGCGCCATCCAGCGGCTCTTCCGCCGCATGATGGGCCGCGACGACCGGCCCAGCTTCGATCTGCTTTTGCAGTAAGGTTACCTGCCCCAATCTGCATTCACGCACTGATGGCGTACTGGCGATCATCAGCATGTTCCTCTGTGTTATTTTTCTCCTCCTCCGCTCCGTCTGGCTCCGTTGTGTTCTCTGCTTGCGCTACTTGTCTCTATTCACATGGTAGTTCCATGAACAACCCCCCGTTGCCTGCGCCTGACTCAAGCCACATTGCCCGGCTGCAAGCACTGGTAGCGGCGCTGCGGGCTGGCCCGCTCACCCGCATGGCGTTGCTTGAAAAGCTGGGGGCGGAATATCCAGATGGCGATAGTGGCCGCCGCATGGTTGAGCGCGACATTAAGACGCTGGGCCACATGGGCATCTGCATTAAAAAAATCGCAGGCCGCCCCCTGAGCTACAGCCTGCTTGGCGGGGTGCCCAACTATAGCAATGAGGAACTGGCAATTCTGGCCCTTATCCGCGACAGTTTTGACGCCCGCCACCCCCAGGCCCAGGCCGTGCATGCGCTGCTGTGCAGACTCACTGAACAGCTGGATGCAGCGCAACTGGCCTACTACAACCGCCGCCAGGCCCGCCGTGCCCCGCTGCAACCGGCGATTGATTACAGCCCCTACGCCGATGTGATCGCCCGCCTTGAGCATGCGCTTAACGTGCGGGAAGTGCTCAGCTTCGACTACCGCCCCTCACGGGGTGGCGTAACGACCCATAGCTGGGTTGAACCCTACGAGATCGAGTTCTACGAGCGGCACTTCTACCTGGTGGCCTACACCTCGAAGAGCGGCCAGATGCACGACTTTCGTATTGACCGCATTCAGGAGATTAAGAGTGTGCAGCGGCTGCCGCCTCACCATGTGCGGCAGCGTGGATATGTTCGCTTTCGCTACCGGCTGGCAGCCGAACTGGCCCGGGGCGAAATCAGCCAGCGTTTTGAGGAGCAGCAGGTGGTAGAGCGGCTGCCCAATGGTGATGTGATCATCGAGGCGGAGGGGCGCAACGAGTTCTTCATCGTGCAGATGCTGCTGCGCTACCGCAACAAGGCCGAACTGCTGTGGCCGGAGTCGTTGCGGCAGCAGATGGGGGCAGTGGTGACGCAGCTGGCGGAGCTGTATCGGGATTAGGGTTCACCACGCAGGCGGCGCAGCTCGGCCTCAAGCTCCCGGAGCCGGGTTTCAGCTTCGGCACGAGCAGTCTGTTCACGGGCGGCTTGAGCTTCAGCTTCGGCACGGGCAGCCTGTTCACGGGCGGCTTGAGCTTCAGCTTCGGCACGGGCGGCTCGCTCGGCAGCTAACGCTTCTCGCTCAGCGGCCAACATTTCTCGCTCGGTAGCCAACGTTTCCCGTTCGCTTTCCAGGGCCTCAACCACATCGTTGTAGGTGCCGATCTGCACTCCGTCCTCGTCGTAACAGAAAAGCTCGTTGTCTTGAACGCCCATCCAGAGGCGCAGTGGCTCAATCCAGAGCCAGCCCCGCTCATCGGGCGGCAGCGCTTCGTAGGCAACCTCGGCCTGGCGGTAGCCGAGCAGCCGCAAAAACGTCTGCCCCCGTCGGCGGATGGTGTCAACGATGATGTAGAGCGGCACAGTGGCAACGTCATACTCCTCAAGCTTTGTGGAACGATCAATGTCGCTGGTTTCGGGCGAAGTCACCTCAACAATGAGCGCTGGGCGCACTCCTTCAGCGGCAACATCGAAGGTACTCCAGTTTTGGCGCTCACGCACCCCAAACATGACCATCAAGTCAGGGCCGTGGGCCTTCAGTTCCGGCACATCCCAGGCGATGCGCACATCATGCAGCACCACCGCCGAAGGGTCGTTGCGGACGCAGGCGCTAAACACGTTAAACAGATAGACACAGCGGCGTTGATGGGCATCACTATGAGTCACCTGGTCACCCTCCTGGGGATGCAAAACATCTTCAAGCGTGAGCGGAATTTGCTCCGTCATAACGTTGCCATCGGATAGTTCGCGCCGCACGTAGCGCCAGCCGTAGCGAAACGGGTCTTCCGCTTGCGTTGTGGCTCCCGTCTCAACGGGCCTGTCCAGGGTTGTTGTCACTGCCCACCTCATTTCCGTGGAAAACCTACCGCACAACTGTAGCTCATTCTATTGTACCCCGGACGTTAACCGTAGACAACTATTACGATACGGCCCGTTGGGGTCTGGGCGGGGGCGGTGCTGGTGCGTTCGGCAATAGATACAGTACGTAACACGGATCAAAGTAGAGCTGTTGCGCAATCAGCTGTTCAA
>JALONX010000415.1 GCA_025454695.1 Chloroflexaceae bacterium | reverse complement strand
GATGCGTGCTGCATGCTGCGTGATGCGTGATGCGTAATCCGTGATGCGTGATGCGTAATATTCATTACACTCATCGTGCAGCATTTGCGCCGTAGGCACCCCTGAAGCCACACCCCGCACGACTCAGCACGTCATCGCTGTGAGGAGACCGGCACCTTGAGCTAGTGGCTCTGACGTGTCCCGTTTCACTCAGGTGCCGGTCTCCTTGATAATGTTTGTTAGTTCCTCGCTCCTCGTTCCACCTTGCGAGCCGGTCTGAGACCGCGCCCCTACTGCCTTGTTCAGCGTTCAGCGCTCCGCGTTCAGCGTTCCTCGCTGGTATGCATGTTGCTTCTGGCAGAGGTAACACGCTTTCGCGCCATAAACGCCATTTCCAAAGAATCATCTCCAATCTCTAATCTCCAACTACTCATCTCAAACCTTATGCGAATCTCAACCTCTGCCAGCACCAGCCGCCAACCCAATGACGACGCGACCCAGCCAACGCCCCTGAGCCAGCTGATTGGCAGAAGCCGCTATGTTGTGCTGGTGGCAGTGGTGGCAGTGCTGCTGGTGGCAATCTCGCTGTTTCTCATTGGCACCATCTCGGCGCTGGTCTCGCTTTGGGATGCATGGGTGTCCATTGGCCAGGGCGATTTTGATACCGCTGAGTTGACCGTAGGCTTTCTCGAACTGGTGAGTGTGATGCTGAAGGCGGTGGTCTTCTACATCATCGGCGTGGGGCTGTACAGCCTGTTTATTGCGCCGCTGAACCTGACAGTGGCGCTGGGCGTGGAAACGCTGAACGATCTGGAAGCCAAAGTGGTCAGCGTCGTGATTGTGATCCTCGGCGTGACCTTCCTCGAACACTTCATCAGTTGGGTGCAGCCGCTAGAAACGCTGATGTTTGGTGGCGCAATGGCCCTGGTGGTTGGCTCGCTGGTGCTGTTTCAGCGCTACAATCACCAGGCCAAGGAAGACCAGAAACACAGCGCCCCTGATGTGCATGCCCGCGCCCAAAAAGCTCTTTTCCAGGAAGACGAAGAAGAACACGTCATCCAGCCGGAAGACGTGGCCGGGCGCGAACGGAAGTAGCACCGACTCACCGCCGCGCCCGCAAAGCACGCCGAGAAGCTCAGGTGCCGGTGTCCTCGTCACGTCATCACAGTACCAGAAGACCACCACCTTTCTACTGTTGGTGATCCAATTTTCAGATAAAAAGTGAAAATAAAGTTATTTTCCACAAGCCAAGATTACGTTTTAATCATACTTTAATTTTCCGTCGGCATCCCCAACTGCTCGTATAACCCGCTCTTTCCTCGCTCATCTGTCTCTGCTGAAACGCCCTTTCTTCCTGCTTTATGTTGCATTGTGATGCGCTAAAGTGCATGCACCCTTGCTCCTCACGTCCCTTCCCCATCTGGTACTTTACTCCTATTACGGCCTATGACCGTCGGTCTAACCGTTCTTAAACCTCTGGCCTATAGTCGTATAGCTGCGTGCCGTGTTATAACTCCTTTGGTTTAAATTTTGTTAAAGCAAAGGAAGGGTTCATGACCTTACCACGCAAGCGACGTTTCATCCACCATCTTTCTACCCTTACCGTCGTTGTGCTGCTGCTGGGCCTGATCGGAACCAACACCTGGCAGGCCCGCGCTGCCGAAGATCCCATCGCTGAACTTCCCTACTTCACTCCTACCCCTACCGAGTCTGGGGACATCGCTGCCACACCCACAGCAGTGCTTACTGATACAACGACGAGTGACGACATGAGCGCTCAGGCCACATGTAGCGCCAACAACAACCACCTGGTGCCCTGGGTCGGCGGGCGCTGGTTCCTTTCCGGGGCCAATGTGCCCTGGCTCAACGGCGGCTACGGAGCCGACTTTGCCACCGTGGAGGAGTGGAACCAGCACACCTACACCTCGGCTTCCACCGAGCAGATGTTTCGCACCCTGCGCGACAGCGGTGCCAACAGCGTGCGCTGGTGGGTCTTTAACGACGGGCGGGGTGCGCCAGAGTTCGATTCAAACAGCGGCGGGCGCGTCACCGGCTTCGACGCACGCTTTCTGCCCAGCATGGCCGACGCCATTCGGCTGGCCGAACGCTACAACATCTACCTGACCTTTATGCTGTGGGATTTCCACATGCTCAAGCCCGACGGTACGCCTTCCAGCAGTGGCGAACATTCCGGCGGACACCACGCCATCATCCAGGACACAGCCACGCGCCAGTCGTTTATCAACAACGCCCTCATCCCCATGCTGCGCTACCCGGTGCCCGGCACCAGCTTCACCATCGGCAACCACCCCAACGTCATCAGTTGGGACATCATCAACGAGCCGGAATGGGGCATCCGTGAGTCCGGGGCGAACAACGAGGTGCCCAACCCGGTATCGCTGGCGGAGATGCAGCGCTTCGTGTCGGAAGTGGCCGGGGCCATCCAGCGCAACTCCAACCAGCTGGTGACGGTGGGCAGCGCCAGCATGAAGTGGAACAGTGACCGTGCCCCCGGCGCGGCGGGTAACTGGTGGAGCGACGCCGCCCTCACCCGCTTCGACCCGGAAGGCAAGCTCGACTACTACCAGATCCACTACTATTCGTGGATGAACGGCGACGGCAGCACATGGGGCTATTCGCCGCTCAACGTCAGCTGGTCGCAGGCGGGCTTCGACAAGCCGGTGGTGGTGGGGGAATTTCCGGCCAACGCCAGTGGCAGCGGCATGAGCCTGCCCGACCTGCTCAACCGGCTGCGCGACAACTGCTACGCCGGAGCCTGGTCGTGGGCCTTCAACGGCGTGGATGGCAACGGTTCCTGGGCCGATTCACAGAGCGCCTTCGCCAATTTTAACCGGGCCAACAGCGCCATTGTAAACATCGTTCGCTCAGGGTCGCAGCCGCCACCGCCACCACCGCCCGGCAGCACCGCCACGCCCCGGCCCACCCCGCCGCCCGGCAGCACCGCCACGCCCCGGCCCACCACCCAGCCCCGCCCGGCAGGTCAGTTCCGCGTCCACCTGCCGCTCGTCCGGCGCTAACGTTTCGACAGGATTAGGCGCTATGTTGTGACAGGATTAACAGGATTAACAGGATTGTCTTCTGCAAGGATTACAGCTCCTAATTCTGTCAATCCTGTTAATCCTGTCTTAAAAAGCCGCCACCACCTGCGCCAGCTGCGCCTCCGTCAGCTCCGGGTAGATCGGCAAAGCCAGGCTCTGGCGGGCGGCACACTCGGCAACGGGGAAGTCACCAGGCTGGTAGCCCATGTCGGCAAAACAGGGCTGGAGGTGCAGCGGCAACGGGTAGTAGACCTCGCAGCCAATCCCGCGCTCCTTCAGCCGCGCCATCAGGTCATCGCGCTGCTGGCTGCGCACCACAAACTGGTTGTAGCAATGCCGTCGTTCCGGCAGCTCTGGGGGAAGGAGAATCTGGTGCTGTGCGGAGCGTGCGGTGGCCCATGCCCCGTCGCCATTGGCGCAACAGCTCGCCGCGCCACACGGGAACGCGGCAACCTCACATGCCAGGCTCGCTGCCCCAAACAAGCGCCGGTAGCTGGCCGCGTTGCGCTGGCGGGCCGCCGTCCAGCCGTCCAGGTAAGGCAGCTTCACCCGCAGCACCGCCGCCTGAAGTTCATCCAGCCGAAAGTTGCCACCCACCATGTGATGGTAATATTTTGGCCTGGCCCCGTGGTTGCGCAACACACGCAGCCGCTCAGCCAACGCCGGGTCGTTTGTCGTCACCAGGCCGCCATCGCCCACCCCCCCAAGATTTTTAGAGGGAAAGAAACTGAAGCAGCCCATGTGGCCGATGGAACCGGCCCTCTGGCCCCGATACTCGGCCCCAATCGCCTGAGCCGCGTCCTCAATCACGGGGAGATTGTGGGCACGGGCCAGCTCCATCAGCGGCTGCATCTCAGCCATCTGCCCAAACAGATGCACCGGCAGCAGTGCTTTCGTTCGCGGCGTTAGCGCCCGTTCCACCAGGGCCGGGTTCATGGTAAAACTGCCCGGCTCAATATCCACAAACACGGGCCGCGCCCCCAGCCGCACAATCGCCCCCGCCGTGGCAAAAAAGCTGTAGGGCGTCGTAATCACCTCGTCGCCGGGGCCAACCTCCAGGGCCATCAACGCTAGCAGCAGCGCATCTGTGCCCGACGAAACCCCGACCGCATGGGCGCAGCCGCAGTAGGCCGCAAGCTCCCGCTCCAGCGCCACAACCTCCGGCCCCAGAATAAACTGCTGCGACTCAAGCACCCGCGCCACCGCCGTCGCAATCTCCTCGTGGATAGTGGCATACTGGGCTTTAAGATCAAGAAGGGGGATGTTCATGTGAATTGAGAGTTGAGAATTGAGAAATTAACACTAATCCGTAATCCGTAATACGTAACACGTAAATGAAGAGGAATTACGCAGTACGCAGTACGCAGTACGCAGTACGCAGTACGCAGTACGGATCAGCTTGTCGCTAGCGCCGCGTCCTCCGGCCAGTCGAGGCAACGCAGGCCGGTTGCTTCCCGGCGGTAGCGCCAGCCGCTGGCGGGGCATGTAGCCACCGACTCACTGCCGTTAAAGACCAGCCGCTCGCCGTGGCGACTCATCCAGCCCACGTGGCGGGCGGGCACGCCGAGCATCAGGGCGTAGTCGGGCACGTGGCCCCGCACCAGCGCCCCGGCCCCCACAAAAGCATAGCGCCCAATGGTGGCCCCGCAGATGACCGTGGCATTCGCGCCAAGCGTGACCCCCCGCCGCACCAGCGTGCGCTGATACTGGTCGCGGCGCACAATCTGGGCACGCGGGTTGATCACGTTGGTAAACACACACGACGGCCCGCAAAACACATCGTCCTCCAGCTCCACCCCGCTGTAGACCGAGACATTGTTCTGGATTTTGACGTTGTTGCCAATCGTCACGCCGCCGCCGATCATCACATTCTGCCCCAGAATGCAGTTCTCGCCAAGGCGGGCGTGGGCCATGACATGGCAAAAGTGCCAGATTTTCGTGCCCGCCCCAATGGAGCACGGCTCGTCAATATAGGCACTGGGATGGGCGAAATAAGCCGATGAGTTCATAGGTGATGACCTGCATACTGCGTGCTACGTACTGCGTAATCCGTGAAACGTGAAACGTGAAGTGTGAAATGTGATGCATCAATCTACAAGCTACAATCTGCAATCTGCACTCACCCTGCGTCTCTGCGTCCCGGCGTCTCTGCGTTTCTGCACGGCTGCGGCGCGCCGTTTTGTTGCAGCGACTGCTGGGCCGCCTGCAACACTTGCAACACCCGCAGGCCGCTTGCGCCGTCGGTAAGGGGCGGGCGGCGGCTGGCCAGGCTTTCCAAAAAGGCTTTACACTCCTCGCGCAGCGGCTCATCGGCGGCGAAGGCGATGGACTCAGCGGCGGCCCGCACCGGCAGCGGCGC
Source organism: Chloroflexaceae bacterium (assembly GCA_025454695.1). GTDB lineage: Bacteria > Chloroflexota > Chloroflexia > Chloroflexales > Chloroflexaceae > JALONX01. Next base: position 577 of record JALONX010000415.1, on the reverse strand, counting down.
ACCAGCAGCGAACTCCACCCGCTGGTCGTAGCGCAGCAGCGTTTTGGCCACATCGTCGAAGCTGGCCATGCGGCGCGAGCCAACCAGCACCAGGCGCTGCTCCTTAAACGGGTGCAACCAGGAGACGTGAATATGGGCGCGAACGCCGCTGGCAAAGCGCAGGTGCGTCACCGTCACGTCGGCAATGCCGGGCTGGAGGTAGCTGCCGCCGCTGGCGCTCACCTCCAGCGGCAGCTCGCCCACCAGCCGCAGAATCACGGCAATATCGTGGGGCGCGAAGCTCCACAAAATGTTCTCCTCCCGCCGCACCTGGCCCAGGTTGAGCCGGTTCGAGTAGAGGTAGTAGAGGTTGCCCAGTTCGCCGCTAGCCAGCATGTCGCGCAGGCGCAGCACGGCGGGGTGGTATTCTAGCACGTGGCCCACCATCAGCAGCCGCCCCCGCTGCTGGGCCAGTTCCACCAGCTGTGCGCCCTCAGCAGCGGTGAGGGCCAGGGGCTTCTCCACAAATACATCTTTGCCCGCTGCCAGCGCCCGCTCGGCCAGGGTGAAGTGCATGCTGGCCGGGGTGGCAATCACC
>JALONX010000414.1 GCA_025454695.1 Chloroflexaceae bacterium | reverse complement strand
CGCAACCCCATTCCCATCTGCATTGGCGGTGGTGGCGAGAAGGTGACTCTGAAGCTAACGGCCCAGTATGCTCAGATCTGGAATGGCTTTGGCCCTGCGGAAAGCTACAAACGCAAAAACGAGATTCTCGATACCTGGTGCAACGAGCTTGGCCGCAACCCGGCGGAGATTGAGCGCTCCATCGCGATCAATGGGAAGGACCTGGACGGGCTAGATGGGCTGGCTGAAGCGGGGGCGACTCACTTCATCCTCGGCTTTGGCGAACCGTGGGATTTTGGGGCCGTGGAGCGGCTGGTACAGTGGCGCGACACGCAGGGGTAGGTTCTAGTTAGCAGTTAGCAGTTGGCAGTTCGCAGAAAAAGGGGCCGCCGGATTTTGGCGGCCCCACGTGGATATTTGTTATTGCTCTGCGCCTCTGCGTTGCATGCAGCCTAGCGGAACGTCGGCTTGGCTTCTTTGCCCAAAGCCCAGGCAATCCCATCTTGCAGGGTGTTCCGGGTGATAATGCCAGCCAGGTCAACACCAAGGCCCACCAGCGTCTGGGCCACCTCCGGGCGAATGCCGGTAATAATGACCTGTGCCCCCAGGAGCTTCACGGCCTGGGCAGCCCGCAGAAAGGCATTGGCCACCTGAGTGTCTACCACGGAAACACCGGTGATGTCGAGAATAACGACTTCGGCCTGGTTGTCCGCAATGCCCTGAAGCAGGTTTTCCATCACCTGCTGGGCCCGCCGCGAGTCTACCGTGCCCACCAGGGGCATCACCACGACACCCTCGTTGATAGCCAGTAATGGCGTGGAGAGTTCGGCCAGGGTGGCTTGCTGGGCATAAATAACCTCTTCTTGCAGGGCAGTTCTGCGCAACACCTCTTCGGCCTGTTTGCGCTCGGTCACATCAATAGACATCGTGGAGGCACCAACGATGGCATTGGTGTCATCATAAATTGGCACATAATAATTTTCGTAGAAACGGCCACCGCGACAGGTTTCCAGGGAAGAGGCGGTTCCTTGCAGCGCTTCCTTCATTGTTTGTATGGCTTCTGGAAAATCAGCAAAGAGCACGTCAGTTTTCTGGCCGATAAGCATTTCCGAGGTGAGTCCAGCATCTACCAGTGCCTTACCACCTGCCATGGTAATGGTCATGGTTGAGTCTATCGAGCTGACAGCAACAGGGAGATTGTTGAGCAACATGCGCAGGCTCGACTCTTTTTGTCGCAGCTCATCTATGGAATGTTTTGTTTCGTCGCCCACAGGTTCGCGGTGCTGATAGTGCTGTACTTGCGCTTCCAATTCAGCAATACGGCGCTGCAAGGTTTCAACATCTTGGGATTGGGTGGCTGGGGCAGGTGTGTCAATCGTCATACAGCGAACTCCTGGAAGGTGTAATGGAACATGCAATGCAGCAACAGGCAACAGTTATACACTTCTCTCCCTAGTGTATAAACAAATGATGGCTGAGCCAATCGCCTCTTAGTCCCTTTGTGGTGTGGCATTTTTGTCATTGTGTACTCCCACGGTGGGGGATAAATGTACTATGTCTGTCTTTATCGGTCTCGATCTGGCCTGGTCAGCCCGTAACCGGAGTGGGGCTGCGGTGATCCGTGGGGATGGCTGCGGCGGCAGGCTGGCCCATGTGGCGCTGCTAAGCGATGATGAGTCCATTCTTGGTTATGTGTTGCGCCATGCTGGGGATGGCCCGGCGATTGTGACGGTGGATGCGCCGCTGTGGGTGCCCAATGCCACCGGGCGGCGACCCGCCGAGGCCGAAATTGCGCAGGCGTTTGGCCGCTACCAGGCCGGGGCGCACCCGGCCAACCGGGGATTGCTGGCCCGCCATGGGGTGGTGCGGGGCGAGGCCCTGGTGCAAGCCCTTGCGGCCCATGGCTTCAGCCACGCGAGTGCGATTGCCGCCGGAGCCACCGGACGGCTGGTGACGGAGGTGTTTCCGCACCCGGCGATGGTGGCAATCTTTGGACTGGCCCGTACCCTCAAATACAAAGCGAAGCCCAACCGCAGCGCAGCTGAGCGGCTGGCGGCCTGGCAGACCTATCAACGCCACATGGCCGGGCTGGCCCAGGCCGACCCACCATTGCATGGCCTGGACTCCCTGCTGGTTCAAGACGTTGCCACTATGAACGGGCGGCAGTTGAAGGATTACGAGGATCAGATGGATGCAGTGTTTTGCGCTTACATTGGGCTGTATGCCCTGCGCTGGGGCACGAGTCGCTGCCGCACCTTCGGCACAATGGAGGAAGGCTACATCTTCACGCCCGTGCCGAAGGAGTGGTGGGTGTAGCGCAGTTGCCACGGAGGGCATGAAGGACACAAAGGTAATTCTATTTCTTCTCTATGCCCGCTGTGCCCCCTGTAGCTACTGCTGCATAAAGCCCAGCACATGCCCGGCGATGATCTCGCTAGCATCGCCGGGGATGAGCCGCTGCACACGGCGGTAGGCCGCTGGCGTCAGCAGTTCCAGGCAGAGGGCCGCTAGCACTTCGGGGTCGCCGGGGCGCATGCGGCCCACCGCCTGGCCCTCGGCAATCACGGCGGCCAGCAGGCCGTGCAGCGTGTCATACAACCCCTGCTGCTCCAGGTCTGGCCCGCTGGCGGCCTGGCGCTGGTTGCGCTGGCACTGCAGCAGCACAATGGCATGGAGCTTGCTCAGCGGGTCGCAGGCATCGTCGGCGGCAGTGGCCAGGCAGTGGCGAGTGTCGTCGCACACGGCCTGGCTCACAGCGGCAAACAGCGCTTCTTTGCTGGCGAAGCGACGGTAGAGCGTGCCCACGCCCACCCCGGCCCGGCGGGCAATCTCCTCCATCGTCACCTCGCTGCCGCGCTCGGCAAACAGCTCGTGGGCGGCCTGCAACACCCGTTCCAGGTTGCGGCGCATGTCTTTTCGTTCGCGGCGGAGAGTCATCAGATTGCAGATTGTAGATTGCAGACCTGCCCTGAGCGGAGCAGAAGGGTTGCAGATTGGCACAACAACGTCTGTAGTTCAGTATAGCACAAAGCGGAAGGAACGTTCCATTTTTCACCGCAGAGAACGAGAAGCCTGCCCTGAGCCTGTCGAAGGGGACGCGGAGAAAAACCAAAAACACTGCGCCTCTGCACCTCTGCGTCTCTGCGTTTAGCTGCTGACGGGCGTGGGCTGCCCAGAACGCACGGCCCGCACGGCCCGCCGCAGGTCACCGTTGGTGCGCAGCCCTTCGCTGAGCAGCAGCGGGATGAGCCACAGCCCATTGCCGATGAGCAAAGCTTTGGAGCCGGGCACATCGTGGCGCAGGCCGTAGAGCGGAATGGCCAGACTCACCAGCACGGTGGAAACGGTGCCAGCGGCGTACATGGCAGCGCGGGCAGCGGGGCTAGCCGCTGGCAGCGAGGCAGGCTCGATGCGGGCGCTCAGAAAGGGCATGTGGGAAAAGAAGAAGCGCAGGCCGGGCGGGTAGAGATGAGGGTGGCTGGTACCATGCAGGCCATAGCCGCTGAAGCGAATGCCGCCGAGCCGCCCAACCAGCCAGTGGGCCAGGGCATGTTCGGTGAAGTAGGCTAGCAGCCGACTGGCCAGGAGCCAGTTTCGGCCTCCTTGCGCCCGCCGGGCAGCCTCACGGGCCAGCACCACGCTGCCGAGCATGCCCGCCAATTGTAGCGCTGTGCCCTGGGGAATGGAAAGTATCAACCAGGGTTCTACCCGTGGTGGTGTCGCCATGTTATCCTCCTTCGTTATGAGGGAAAGCAACAGCACGGGCCGTGCCTGCATTTTATTTCACCGCAGAGACGCCGAGAACGCAGAGGTTTTTATTTCACCGCGGAGGACGTGGAGGAAGCGGAGGCTGAAGCAATAACATCGTCATGGAGTTGTATTCCTTCGTGCCTTTGTGCCTTTGTGAGAACTACATACGTTCCAGCCGAGCGAAGCTGGCCAGCAGCTTCTTCTCGCCCCGCCCGCTGAAGTTTACCGTCACCTCTTCATCGCCCTCAACCAGCCTGCTGCTGACCACCACGCCCTCGCCAAAGGTGCCGTGGCGCACCCGCTGGCCCGGATGGAAGCTAATCTCGCTGGGGCCACTGGGCCGCCGTTCCCGCGAGGCTGGGGCGCTACTGCCCCGACTGCCCGCACCGCCAAAGCCCCGCTCGGTGAACATACTCGTCTGGGGCACCATCGTCTGCTGGCGTTTGGTCGGCGTTTTGAGCATGCCAGGCGGCACATCCTTGAGGAAGCGGGTGGGCACGCTGAGGTTGGTTCTGCCGTAGCTGCTGCGGCGAAAGGCATAGAGCAGGTAGAGCCGCTGCTTGGCCCGCGTAATGCCAACGTAGAACAGCCGCCGCTCCTCTTCCAGGGCGTCGCGGTCATCCTGCGAGCGGCTGTGGGGCAGCAGCCCTTCCTCCAGGCCCACCAGAAACACAGCCGGATACTCCAACCCCTTGGCCTGGTGCAGCGTAATACATGTGATTTTGTCGGCGTCTGCGTCGAGTTTGTCCACCTCGGAAACCAGGGCCACCTCTTCCAGAAAGGTGCCAAGCTGGTTTTCCTGGGGCAAATTCACATAATCCGCAGTCACCTCACACAACTCCAGCACGTTGCCCCAGCGATCCTCGGCCTCCTGCGGTTCATATTCCCGCAGCAACGCCTCACGCACGCCCACCTGGGCCAGGATGTAATCCAGCAACGCGGGCAGATCAAGCCTGGTGCGGGCCTCCAGCATCCCCTCAACCAGCGTGCGAAACCCCAGCAACGCCTGCGTCGTCCGCGCATTAAATGGTGACTGAAGGGCACTCACCCCAGCCCCTGGTTCTCGGTTCTTGGTTCTCGGTTCTTGAGTCTCAAGCTCCCGCAACGCCTGAAAAATCGGCACGCCTAGCTCAGTGGCCCAGCGACCCAACTCGGCCTCGGTGCGCTCGCCAATGCCCCGCCCCGGCCAGTTCAGCACGCGGGTCAGACTCACGCTGTCAAAGGGGTTGTAGGCCAGGCGCATGTAGGCCAGTACGTCTTTCACTTCCTTGCGCTCGTAAAAGCGCGTGCCACCGATAATCTGGTAGTCGAGGTGCTGGCGGATGAGCGCTTCTTCAACGGCGCGGCTCTGGGCGTTGGTGCGGTACATAATGGCGCAATCGCGCAGCCGGTAATCGCCCGTCGCCACCAGCCGCCGGATCTCGTCGGCCACCAACTGGCCCTCTTCCTCCTGGTTGTAGGCCTCCTGCAGCGAGACCTGCATGCCAGTTCCGTTTTCCGTCCACAGCTTTTTTACATGCTTGCGCTTAGCCCCGCCGCTAATCACGGCCTGGGCAAGGTCAAGAATGGCCTGGCTGCTGCGGTAGTTTTGCTCCAGCAGAATCACCTGGGCCTCGGGGTAGTCGTCCTCAAACTGCAAGATATTGCGGATGTCGGCCCCACGCCAGCTATACACCCCCTGGTCGTTGTCGCCCACCACAAACAGGTTGCGCCGCATGGCTGCCAGCTGCTTCACCAGCACATACTGGGCACGGTTGGTATCCTGATACTCATCCACTAATAGATAGATGTAGCGCTCGTGATACTTCGCCAGCACATCGGGGTGATACTCAAACAGGTTCACCGTTTCAAACAGCAGGTCGTCAAAATCCAGGGCATTGCTTTCCTGCAGCAGGGCCTGGTAGCGCTCGTAGCAGCGGGTGACGATCTCATCGTGGTAGCTGCGGTTCACGCGGGCGAACTCCGCCGGGCCAACCAGCTCGTTTTTGGCGCTGGAGACGCGAGCCAGCATGGCGCGGGGCGGATTCTTCTTCTCATCCAGGTTGAGGTCGCGCAGCACCCGCCGCATCAGCCGCTCCTGATCGTCGCTGTCGTAGATCGCAAAATCCCGTTCGCGGCCCAGGTGCGGAATATCGCGGCGCAAAAAGCGCGTGCAGAGGCTGTGGAAAGTGCCCACGCTGAGCGAGTCGGCTCTGCTGCCGCCGATGAGGCTGTGCAGGCGCTCCTTCATCTCGCGGGCGGCCTTGTT
>JALONX010000016.1 GCA_025454695.1 Chloroflexaceae bacterium | reverse complement strand
GCCATCGGAGCCGAGCGGTTGGGGAACCAGCACGCCACCCACCAGGTGCCAGCCCCGTAACCGCCCACATGCTGCAGGAAGATAGGGCGGCTCGTATGGGTCGTAGCGGTAGTATTCCCGCACGCCCAGGGCGGCATATTTCGTGGGCTTTTTGTTCAGGTCGTCGTCCCAGGTGGTGTCCGAGCAGATTTCAAACACCACCTGGGGTGGCGGGCGGTCGGGTTCATAGAGCCGTCAACTGCGAAAGGTGCGTTGGCCCACATCCGCGACGACCACGCCTTTGAAGAGCGCTACATCAGGGGCAATAGGATATTCGTTACGCTGTTTGCGGCGGTAGATGTTGAGATCGGTGGCGATGAACCAGCCCTCAGCCCGGTAGTGCCATTCCAGCAGACTCACCAGATAGCGCACCAGGTGCCCTTGCACGGCGCTGGAACCCGTGAAATCCTCCCGCGTTGGATGCAGATCGTAGTAGTGGAATGGCGGCTCTGAGTCCGTTACTGGGGCTGGTGGTTCAATCAGCAGCGGGTTCATGGTGCATTCTCCCGTGGTGCGGCACTTGCCCGGCACAGATGCACAACTGCTGCTATTGTAGCATGTTCCTAGAACAGGCGGCGGGCGGGTGGGGCATGGAGCTGATTTACATAAAGTTACGCTCCGGCGGGGGCTTCGGGGGCAGCAGGCTTTCGAGAAATACTATGTGTTGGTGTTTTTCGGCAGTTTCGCTGCCAAAAAACAACGAAAACGAGCTATATGTTGGGGCAGCAGAGCTGAGGTTGATGCGTATGGGCCGCATTGCTGCCCCCAAGCTCGCTCACCTGAACGTTATGTAGATCTTACAGCTGCACATCTTTTGGCGTTGGCTCGGGTGGGCGTGGCGCACGCACCAGCGATTCAAGCAACACGGTGTTGGGGATAATCACATTGCCTTCCGCCGTGTTCACCACCGTGTTCACACTCCCCACGCCGCCAACCTCGCCCTGCACATCATTAAGGGCAATGGGCTGGCCAGCGGCCAGCCGCTGGCGCATGTAGTAGCCCGCCAGAATATGCTGCACCACTGAGCGCACGCCCAGCCCCAGGCCTAGCCCCACCGCCAGCCCAAAGGCCGCCAGCATAATCGTAATCGCCGTCACCAGGATGGCCGTGTCTACCCCCAGCTGGCTGAGGGCCAGCACAACGACAAACAGTGTAATGATGGACTGCACCAGTGTGCCCAGGCGGGCTGCCCCAGTTACCCCACTGGCCGTGGCTGCTGCTGCAACCAGGTTGCCCACAAACTGGGCTACCAGCCCGCCGAGTAGAAAAAGAATCAGCGCGGCAATAATGTTGGGCAGAAAGACCAGCAGCTGTTCCAGCAGGCGTGACACTGCCCCCAGGCCCATCAGATTGGTGGCGGTAATAAGAAACGTGAGCAGCAAAAAAAAGAAAATCGTCTGGGCCACCAGGCGGGTGGGTGGCACCTTAATGCTGTAGCTGCGCAGTGCTCGCGTCAGTCCCGCTCGCTCCACCAGCGCATCCAACTTCAGTCGGCCCAACACCGTTGCCAGAATCCATCGTATCACGACGGCTATGAGAAAACCGATCAACAGAATAATTAACCCGTTGATAAGGTTAGGAATAAAATTCAAAATGTCGGTGACAATTTTGGTCAACGAGTCGATCACGATCTGAAAATCCATAACAACACCTTTGTCTGACAATCAAGTAGCACGGTGGCTGAAAGCAGCAAGGCTACCTCCAGCCACCGTGCCCATGTATGACCAGCCACCCATACGATATTGACAGGATACCACCACGATAACCTGAGCGAACTATGCTGCGGCGGGCTGAGCCTGGGGCTGAGGCAGCAGCCCCAACAGCAGATTCAGCAATTCCACCACTGCCCGCCCGAGACCACCAAGACTCAAGTCAAAGAGATCGAGGACGGTTTTGTCGGCCTGCACCCGCGCCATTAAGCGCGCTTCAAACCCAACCGGCAGTTCAACTTCTGCATTGCGGAGGGCGATCATAAGCAGCCGCACCCGCCGGGCAAGCAGAATCTCCTGAGCAGCATCTGGATTAGCCTCCAGCCAGGCTTCCCATTCAGGGCCAGTTAACGTTTCATCGGCTAGATCCGTGAGCAGGTCGTTGTTGGGTGATGTCATGATTGTGGTGCTCCACGAGCCCCAGACACGGCCTGGGGCGATGTTTGTAATTGATAAAGACGGGCGACATCCGGGCAGACCCGGAGCAGCATCTGCTGAAAGGACAAACGGGCGCGGTGTATGCGCATCTTCACCGCGCTCAAACTTACCGACAGCAGGCCAGCGATTTCCTGGTAGGGGCGATCATCCAGGTCACGTAGCACCAGCACCGCACGGGTGTCGGCATCCAGGCGTGCCATGGTCGTTTCCACACAGCGGCGCTGTTCAGCATTCAGCAGCGCCTCTTCCGGCGTCGGCAAGGTTGTGTCCGCATAGTGTGGCTCCTCCTCGCCGTCAGGTGTCGGCGGCGAAAGGGGCAGTGTCTGCGGGCGGCGTTTCTGGCGTGTCAACGCATCCAGACATGTGTTGACAGTGATCCGAGTAATCCAGGCGGGCAGCGTCGCCGGGTCATCGAGCCGTTGGATATTGCGATAAATCTTGAGGAAAACCTCTTGCGCCTGATCCTCAGCCTCCTGCCGGTTGCCCATCAACCGGTAGGATGTAGCAAACACCCGCGACTTATACTGGTTTACCAGGTATTCGAAAGCGCGTGAGTCTTCAGGCAGCGTGCGCTGGCACCAGCGCACCAATTCCTCTGGCGAGAGCGACTCCACGGATTGACCTTACCCTGATATGTGGATGGCCTGGCCCACACACCAGCTGTGGCGAAAGTGTGGCTAGTAGGCCACTACAATCGCCTGGGCATCTATTTAGCATATTCGGTAGCGTAGGCTACCATGCCCTGCCGCGCCTGTCAATTACCTTAGTGATAAAGACGCTTAATGATTGCAAAAGTCACAGCGTAGAAGGAGTGACTTTTGGGATTTTCTAACGTCTTTACCTGCAATATGTAAAATAGCGTGCTCAAGACCACATCTCAAACCTTTTTTATGCGGTACAACATGAAACAACTGGAATACACGCCGAGGGCGCACCGTGTAGCTGCACGGTCTACTAATGTCGGTCAACAGAAATCTGGGTATATGCACGAACAGAAGATAGCTCCCTACAACAGCCTGGGGGCAACCCCACCACGTAACTCACCTTTGGCAATTGAGCAGATTATCGCTGTGCAGGAATGCCTGGCCCAACTTGGCCAGGACACCCAGGGTATGTACACGCTGCTGGCCGATGGTAATGGTCAGTCGCTGGGCTACTGGTGCCGTTTAGGTGATATTGAAAGCAAGGATGTGGCCGCGCTGGTTGCCGCCGATATGCTGGCCAGTGGTGAAATGGGCTACATGTTTGGCCAGGGCGATACCGAGCGCATCATTATTCAGGAACACGATGAATATCGGGTGTTGATGCTGGGGATTGAGGGGGGCGCAGTGTTGCTGCTCACCACCCCGCTGCACATACCGTTAGGTTGGGCCCGCCTGGCCGCCCGCCGCGCCACCGAGTCGCTGCGGCAGCTGCTCACAGTGAGGTGAGTGGGGTGATGAGTGGGTAATAGAAGAGCTGGTGGGTTGTGAACGAAGTTCACAACCCACTTTGCATTGTGGTTTTCATTGTGGGCGAGTCTCAGATCCACCCTACGGCTACGGCCTTGATCTTTATTGCTTATCGCTTGCAGTGACCGTCGTTGCAGGAAGCCACGTCGGTCTGCCCCTACCGCATGCTGTTTCATCGTTCATCGTTCCGCTCCCCGTTCTGCGATTGCTGTCCGGCCCCGGTCTCCGGTCTTCTGTCCCCGGTCAGTACTACCGCGTCGTCGCTACTTTCACCACATCGTCGCCGCGCATGGTGAGATGGGCGGCCTGGGCCACCGGGTAACCATCTTCCGTGTATTGCACCTCCTGGGCACTGAATGTCAGCGCGTCGCTGCCGGGGGCCTTGCCGCCGCCTGGCCCCCCGGCGCTGCCCCGCACCACCAGTGAGCTGAGGTTGAGGCGCGGAAAGAGACTCGCCAGGCGGGTGCGGGCACGGGCTAGCGTGGCGGGCGCAACATCTCCTTCCACCAGTGTCACCTGCTGCACCCGTTTGGCGCTGGCCTTGCTCACCGGGCGAGTCGCCGCCTGAGTCCCTCCGTTCCCCCCCGTAAAGGTCGCCCACGGGTCACCGTAGAAAACAAACGACAGCAGCGTTTTAATGTCCAGGTCGTCCAGGTAGCCCTGCTGCCGTTCCATGGTGGCGGCGAACTGCGCCCGCGCATGGAGCCAGGCCTGCCCGGCTGGTTGGTCGCCGGTGAGGCTTTGTAATGCGAACTGGGCCAGCAGGTCGGCGGCTACCAGTGGCGGCTCCTCCGAGCCATAGGCATTCACGGTGGAGCCAATGCAGACCTGTGCCCCGCCAGCAAGGGCCGTCAGCGGGATGGACTCGGCCACGCCCCGGCCTACAATCTCCATGCCATAACAACATTCACTCAGTAAAAAACTGCCCTTCCAGTTGAGTTTTGCCACTTGCTGCGGCGTCCATGCGATGGGCAGGTTGGGCGTTGCGCCGCCCGCGTGGCCACGGGCCTGACCATACCAGTTGGGCGAGCCTTCGGCACCATGCAGGTTGAGGTACATCAGCGCGGCGGAGGGCAGGCGCTGGCCCAGGTTTTCGGCCATGGTAGGCGGGCAACTCAACAACGGCGTCTCCTCGGCCATGCTTCCGGACATCACGGCGCGGGCGGCGCTGAGCCAGGCTTCGGCTACGTAGGCCGCGCCAACGTGAGATGTGCGAACACTTTTGCGCATGGGGGCGATGCGCTGCCACCAGCTGGCGTTGCCGCTACCGTTGCGGTGGTGGTCAATCATGCGGTCGAGCAGGGCCAGCAGAAACTCGGCGTCGTTGCCGTCGGGCAGGCGGGCCACCACGCGGCTGGGAACAACGTGGGCCGGGCTGTCACAGGCGTAGGGCGTGTCGGAGAGGATTTCGTTGTCACCATCGGGGACGCTGTTGGGCATGCGGGCAAAAGGCACAATCGCATCGCCGCCAACCAGCAGCAGCGTGTCGAGGGGCTGGCTGATCTGGTTCTGGGCTGACCCCACGCGCCGCACAAACCCGGCCAGGCCCGCCGCCCCTGGTTCGGCGCGGATGCCCTGTAGCTCGTCGCAGGTCGCCAGTGTCTCGGGCTGATCCAGGTCTGCTATGTGCAGGTTGATGCCCCGCCCCCGCAGTGCCTCGGCCAGCAGCGCCAGGCGTTGTTCGACGGCGTAGGCCGCTGACTCGCCGAATTGCCGCCGAATCGGTTCGCTGTGAACGACGGCCACATGGATGCTCGACGTGGTGGCGGTGGCTACGGCGCGGGCGGGCGCAGCGGCGGCGGCGGAGGCAGGGCGAGTCATAGACCCGCCCGTACCGACCTGGGCCAGCAGGCTGTTGGCGGTGTCGAGCAGCGCCCGCAGGTTCGGGTCGGCGGCGGGGGCGGCGGATGTGGCCAGACCAACATCAGCCCGCTTGGCGCTGGCGTGAGCCGGGGTCGGCGCAGGCTGCATGCGGTGGTCGTGCAGCAGGGCCAGGAATGGCGCTAGCGGTGCTAGCAGCTCGTGCCAGGGCAGTTCCGGGGCGCTGGGCTGTGCCCAGGGCAGAGTGCCAGGGCCGAAGAAGAACCGAGCTAGCCGCCCGTCGGGGTCGCTCTGGCGCTGGATGTCGAAGAGTGAGTCGAGCAGATCGATCTCTTCCAGGGCCAGGTGAAGCCAGAGGGCGGGCAGCAGGCGGCGTTTCTGCGGGCGGAAGAGGGCCAGTTCGGCTCTGGCCCGCTCGGTCTGGCCGCTGCGGCGCAGGCTTTCGATGTAGAACAGGCGCATGTCGTTGCGCTGGGGCTGCTGGCGCAGCAACTGTTCGAGTTCGGCCACGGCTTCGTCGGGCTGGTTTTGCCGCAGCCGCAGCACGCCCCGGTTGAAGGGTTCGGCAGCCTCAAGGGTGGCGGCATCGCACAGCTCCTCGGCGTGGATGGGATCGTAGGTGGCGGCCCGCAGCAAGGCGGCCCGCGCTGGGCGAGCCTGGCCTTCGGCGGCCAGCGCCGTGGCGAAGGTGGCCCAGCCCACCGCGTCTAGCGGGTGGCGGCGCAGCGCCCGCGTGAGTGCGGGGCGGGCGGCGCGGCTCTGGCCAGCGGCAACCAGCATGTGGCCGTGGGCGATGTGGGCTTCGTGGGCGTCGGGGCATTGGCTCAGCAGGTGTTCCAGGGCGGCGTGGAGGGACGGGCTGGGGTCGGCCCGCAGCGCCAGGTCGAGCGCCTGGCATGCCTGCCCAAGTCCGAGTCGGCGGGTCGCTTCTGCCTGCCGGGCCGCCGGAGCGGGTGGCACCCTGCCGCTGGCAGGCCCCGAACGGGCGAGCGACGGGGCAGGCACAGGCACGGGTGGAACGTCGTTTAAGAGTGAAAGTAAAAGCGTGTCGTTGAGCATAAGGGTTAGGGGTTAGGGGTTAAGGGTTAGGGGTTAGGGGTCAAACGCAATGAAAAACGATGCACTTCATTGATACTAACCCCTAACCCCTAACCCTTAACCCTTCATATCTAGCCAAGTTCGCGGGCGTTGCCGGGGTTGGCGGCGAAGGCCAGCGGGCCGAGGGTGCTGAGTTCCACCAGGGCGTCCATGTAGGCCGGTTGCATGCGCACGGCCCGGCGCAGGTGCAAAATGGCGTTGCGGTAATCTTTGATCTGGCGGTAGCAGCGGCCCAGTTGCAGGTGCAGTTCCGGGTCTTCGCTGCCCAGTTCTAGCGCCCGCCGGTAGCCCGCCAGGGCCAGGTCGGCTTCTTCGGCGGCCAGGGCCAGGTCGCCGTAGCTTCGGCAGATGGCCGGTTGGGCCGGGAGCTGTTCGGGCTGGATGCGCCGGACGATGTGGCCGCTTTCGTCGTGGCGACCGTGGGCGGCCAGCGCCTGGGCCAGCAGCACCTGGTAGGCCGGGTTCAGCGGGTCGTGGTCAACGGCTTTGATCACCAGGGGCAGGGCTGCTGCCGGGCCAGCTTCGTCCATCTCGATCTGGGCCAGCGCGGCGTGAATTGCCCCGTTGCGCGGGGCCAGTTCCAGCGCCACGCTGAAGGCGTGGCGGGCGGCGCTGCGGTCGTTGCCAGCCATGTAGGCCTGGCCCATCTGCTCCCACACGGCGGGGTTCTGGGGGTCGCGGTCAATCGCCACCGCCAGGTGGTCAATTGCGGCGGGGATGTGCCCCAGGGCCAGGGCCAGGTTGCCCGCCCGCAGGCGCAGGCCGCTGGCAGCGGGCAGGTGTTCCAGCCCATCCACTGCGGCGGTGAGGGCGGCGGGGTAGTCACCTGCTGCGGTCAGGGCATCGGCCAGGGCGGCCCAGGCTTCCTCCCGTTCGGGGGTGAGGCGAGCGGCGGCGCGGTAGTGGTGTTCCCACAGCGGGCGGCTGCCGATGCGCAGGGCCACCTCGGCCAGGGCCGTGTGCCAGAGGGCCACTCCTGGTTCCTGTTCCAGGGCGCGGCGCAGCAAGTCGCAGGCGTCGCGCTCCTCGCCGATGCTGGCCAGCATGCGGGCGTGGGCGGCCAGGATGCTGGCGTTGTTTGGCGCGAGCTGGCGAGCGCGGGCGAAGGACTGGCGGGCAGCATCCACCATGCGCAGCCCGGCGCAGATGTCGCCCATCTGGGCATGCCAGGTGGCCTGCTGCGGGTCGAGGGCCAGGGCTTGCACCAGCGAGGCGCGGGCTTCTTGCAAGCGCCCGGTGGCCTGGTAGAGGCTGGCCAGGCGCTGGTGCTGGCTCGGGTCGGCGGGGGCGCTGCGCACGGCCTGGGCGGCCCGTTGCAAGGCCCGTTCGCGCTGGCCGCTGGCGGCGTAGGCGTCGCTGAGCGCACCGAGGGTGGCGGCGTTCTGCTCCTGTTCCAGGGCCAGTTCTAGCATCGTCACGGCCTGTTCGGGCTGGCCAGCGGCGAGGTAGGCCAGGCCCAGGCGGGTGTGGGCAAAGGCGTTGCCTGCGGTGTCGCGCATTGCCGCCTGCAAATCGGCGATGGCCCCGGCCCAATTGCCCTGGTCGTGCTGGATGCAGCCCCGCAGCATGCGCATGCTGGCCGTGTGTGCGCCATAGCCCAGGGCAGCGTCGGCGTCGTTCAGGGCGGCAGGCAACGCGCCCACTAGATAGCGCGAGATGGCCCGGTAGGCATGCAGGTCGGCGGTCAGGTCGCCGTCGTAGTCGCCGGGCGGCACCTGGTCGAAGAGCTGGAGCGCGGTTTCGTGCTGGCCGCTGCGCTGTTCGAGCATGGCCGCGAGCATCCACCAGCGCGGGCGGCGGCTGTTGCGGGCGCGGGCTGCGGCCAGCAGGGCCAGCGGACGCTCCACGGCGGCGCGGCGGGCGGCGTCGGGGGCCAGCGGAATCTGCGCCAGGTCGCATGTGAGTCGCTGCGGTTCGCAGAGCAGCTCGGCCAGGGCACCGAAGGCCACGGCGGGGGCATTGGGCGCTTCGCAGGCCGCTTCGAGGGCGGCGCGGGCGCGGCGGCGGTCGCCCCGGTTCAGGGCGACCAGGCCAAAGGCCACGGCATAGTCGGCCCGGTTTGGCTCCAGTTCATAGGCTCGTTCCAGGGCGGCAAAAGCTTCGTCGGGGGCGCTGTGGCGCAGCGTCTGGCCAAGCAGGAACCAGCCTGCGCTGGCGCTCGGTTCCAGGCTCACCGCCTGGCGGGCCAGCTCGGTTCGGCGCTCCTGTTCTTCATGTGGGTCAAGGCTTTCGGCCAGGGCCACCAGCACATCGGCCCGGTCGGGCAGCAGACTCACCGCCCGCTCGAAGGCCGCCCGTGCCTGGTGCGGTCGCCCGTTGCGGGCCAGGGCCAGCCCGTAGCGCTGCCACCATTCGCCCCGCTCCGGCTCCCCGCCGGTCGCCTCGGCCCATGCCTCCAGAATCTCGGCTTCAATCTGATCCGCGAAGGGACGCGAAGTTTCGCTAAGGCCGGACAAAACTGCTTCTTCCTTCGCGCTTCTTGGCGTGTCTTCGCGGATCACAAAAGACCGCGCATTGGGTTGATCCGCCAAGGGCCGCGAAGGTGCGCTAAGGCCGGAGTTGGCTTGATCGTCAGCATTGTCATGCTGAGCGAAGCGAAGCATCTTGACATGATGACGCCAAGACCCTTCACTTCGTGAAGGGTGACATTCAGAAGCATCTTTCTCCTCCTTCGCGCTTCTTGGCGTGTCTTCGCGGATCAATTGGGTTCCTTCGCAGATAAGAAACTCTTCTAAAAATAGGGCAAAGGACGCCCAGTGGCTGGGGCGCGGATCGTGGCGGATGCCCAGGCGCATGGCGTCGCGGGCTTCGGGCCAGCGTTGGGCCTGCTGGCAACACAGAGCTAACGCTCGCCAGCGGGCAGCGTCGGGCTGGTGGGCCAGGGCACGGTGCAACCAGAAGATGGCCTGGTCGGGCTGGCCGTGGCGACTCAGCGTGTCGGCCAGTTGGTCAAACAGCAGCGGCGACTCCTCGCCCGCTTCCACCAGTTGTGCCATGTCGGCCTGGGCCTCGTCCAGTTGGCCCCGGCGCAGGTTGAGGCTCACCCGCAAACGGCGGGCAGCGAGGTGTTCCGGCTGAAGCGCCAGCGCCCGATCCAGGGCGGTGCTGGCTTCGTCCAGGTTTTCCAGAACCAGGCTGCTTTCGGCCAGCGCCAGCGCCCACTGCACTGTTTCGGCGGCGGTGCGGGCGTAGGGCAGGGCGTAGGCCAGGGCGCGGGCAGCGTCGGCGGGCTGCTCAAGCTCGGCGTAAATCAGGCCCACCAGCCCCACCCGGTAGCGCCGATCGCCTTCCAGGGCAATGGCCCGGCGCATGGCGGCCAGGGCCAGGCGGGGCTGGCAGGTGCGGGTGTACCAGTTGCTCAGAATTTCGTAGGCCCGGGCGGCGTGGGGCCAGCGGCGCACAATCGCTTCCCAGGTGGCCAGGGCCACGCTGGCCTCGCTCTGGCCGTCCAGCACCTCGGCCCGCAACACGGCCACCTCGGCCTGGTCAGGGGCCAGACGGTAGGCAATGGCACTATGGCTGCGGGCTTCGTCAACATTGCCCAGTTCCAGGGCGGCGCGGGCCAGGGTCGCGTGCAGGCTGGCATCGCGGCTCTCGTCGTTGGCCAGGGGGCGCAACAGATCGTAGGCTTCCTGGGGCGTGCCGTTTTCCACCAGCAGCCCGGCCAGGGCCACGCTGTGGTTCAGGTCGTTGGGGGCCAGGGCCTGGATCTCGCGGGCGACCATAAGGGCCAGGCTGGTCTGGCGGGTGGCGGCGAAGGCGTTGCGCAGGGCCGCGAGCACCGGCAGCGAGGTGCGGGCGCTGCGCACGGCCTCCTGCAACACCCGCACGGCGGCGCTGCCGTCGCCGTTGTGAAGCAGGGCCGTGCCAAGCAGGGCCTGAAGTTCGGGCTGGTCGGGGGCCAGTTCGCAGGCCCGCCGGGCGCTCAGGCATGCGGCGGCGCTCTGGTTCAGGCGCAGCAGCGCTTCGGCCCGCTGGCGGTAGATGGCGGCGTTGGCCGGTTCGCGGGCCACGGCCTGGTCAAGCAGGTTCAGAGCGTAGTCGGGCTGGTTGGCTTCCAGGGCCACATGGGCCGCTCGCGTCAGCTGAATGGTGCCAGGCAGCTCGGCCAGCTGGTGGGCGCAGGCCAGGGCCGCCGCCACCCGCCCGTTGCGCAGGTGCAGCTGGGCCGCGCCCCACAGCGCCTCGGGCTGGTTGGGGTGGTCAAGTAGCACATCTTCGTACAGCCCCAGGGCGTCGTCGCGCCGCCCCACCGACTCGTAGGCGGCGGCGAGGGCTAGCAGCGGCGGCAGGCGGTGTTCGGCCTGCAACGCCCGGCGGTAGGCCCGAATGGCGTGGCGTGGCTGGGTTTGCGCCATGTGCAGCGCCCCCACACATTCCCAGTTCACGCTGTCCCGGCGCGAGTGGCGCAGGGCAGCAGCGAGCCAGCGGCGGGCCGTGTCTACCTCGCCGTCCGCAGCGGCCAGGGCGCTGAGGGCGCGGGCAGTGGCGGCGTCCGGCGCGAGGTCGTAGGCAGCGCGGTAGTTCAGCGTGGCCAGGCCAGCGTTGCCCACAGCGCGGGCCGATTCAGCCAGGGCCAGCAGCAGGTCGCGGCGGGTGGGGGCAAGGGTTGTCGCTAATTGTAGCGCGGTGATCGCCGCGTCGTGGCGACCCATGCGGGCGGCCTGCTGGCCCACACTGGCGGCCACTTCCACATCAGCGGGGGCGAGCCGCATGGCAACCTGGAGTGCGGCCAGGGCCTCATCGGCGTTGCCAGCCTCGGCCAGCAGCTCACCCAGGGCCAGGTGGGCCTGTGGTTCATCATGCACCCGGCCAATGAGTCCGCGCAGCAGGCTGATGGCGGCGGGGCGCTCGTCCAGCAGGGCCAGGCTGCGGGCCAGGGCCAGCGTCACCGTCACGCTGGCGGGGTGGGCCGCGAGGTAGGCCTGGTAAAGGTCGCGGGCGGCGGCAGTCTGGTTCTGCGCCGTGAATACCGCGCCGAGTTCGGCCACGGTGGCCTCGCTGGCGGGGGCCAGGTGGTAGGCCCGCTCTGCTACCAGGCGGGCGGCGCTCAGGTCGCCCTGCCGCCGCTGCATAGCACTGAGCAGCAGCAACGGGGCCGGGCTGGCCGGTTCCAGTTCGCTGGCCCGCTGGCAGGCGGCCAGGGCGGCTGCCGTGTCGCCCCGCTCGTCGAGCAGGCGGGCCCGCTCCACCAGGGCCTCGGCGTGTGCGTGCAGGCTGCCGTGGTTCAGGGTTTCCAGGGCGGCGGCATGCTGGCCGAGGCGATGGAGCAGGCGGGCCAGCGTCAGCCGGTAGCTGGCGTTGGTGGGCATCAGCTCCACCGCCTGGGCAAAGGCGTCGCGGGCGGGGCCATTGTTGCCCTGGCTGCTGTAGGTTTGCCCCAGCGTGAAGGCGGCCTGGGCGGCCTGCTGCCGTTGCAGTTCCACGCTGCGGCTCAGCAGGTCAACCGCTTGCTGGCTGTCGCCGAGCAGGTTGTGAACGGCGGCCAGGCGCTGGTGGGCCAGCGGGTGGGGCGGGTCGCTTTGCAGGGCGGCGTGGGCCAGTTCGCGGGCGGTGTCGTTGGCCCCGGCCCGCCCATAGAGCAGGGCCAGATCGGCCAGCAACAGTGGGCTAGCATGGCTTTCGGGGCGGGCACGCTCCAGCTGGCGCAGGGCCTCGCGGGGCTGGTGGGCATCGAGCAACGCTTCCGCCAGGGCCAGGCGCTGGATCGCTTCCAGCGGCAGGTCGAGAAAGGCCAGCTGGTCAGAGCGGGAGGGCGTTTCGTGCATGCAGGCGGCCAGCAGGGCGATAGCCCGCCGTTCGGCCAGACTCGCCAGCAGTTCGCGTCGCCGGGGGTGCAGGGTGTAGGCGCAGCGGGCCGCAAAGGGTTCAATCGCCGCCAGGGGCCATTCATCAAATGGTTTTGCCACTAGCTGAGCGCCCTGCCGCCAGGCCAGCAGTGGGGCGGGCAGGCACTCCAGCCCAAGCCATTCGGCCAGGGGCAGGGAGCCGCGCCCGGCTGCGGCCAGCAGTTCGGCCACGCTGGTGCGGTGGCCCAGCGTTTCCAGCAGCTGCTGAAGCCAGGCGGCGATGATGGGGCCGGAGCCGCGCTCGACATCTACTCGCAGCGTTTCCCACTGCCGCAGCCAGGCCGGTTGGGCCAGCAGCTCGGTGGCGGCGGGCAGCCGCTCGAACCAGCGGCTGAGGGCTGGCTGGCGGGCACGCAAGGTCGCCAGGGCCGTGTCGGGGGCCGGGCGGGTGGTTTCAGCTGTGGCAATGTCGTTGGGCGTGCCCATGGGCGTGCTCCCGTTAAGGGTTAAGGGTTAAGGGTTAAGGGTTAAGGGTTAAGGGTTAAAGGATTAAGGGTTAAGGGTATTGCAATGAAGCTAACCCTTAACCGCTAACCCCTAACCCGTATCAACTACATCAAGGTCGAAAGCCAGAGGCTCAGGCCGCACAGGGTGGAGCCGAGCAGGCAGAGGAATGCGCCGGTGCCGAGAGCCGTTTGCACCATTTTGGTGATCGACTCGATCAGCTGGGAGGCACCCTGCAACATGGGCTGCACCGCAGCATCCGAGAGCGACTTGCTGGAGATGCGCCCCGACTGACCAGCCAGGGTCTTCATAGTGTCCTGGTATTCGCGGGTGAGAATCATCCACAGCCCCGCGCCGATCAGCACCAGGCCAGCCAGAAAGAGCAGCACGAGCATCAAAACTTGCACATGTGAAACCATTGTTGTTCTCCTTGAGTAGATAGAACTGAGAACCGAGAACCGAGAACCAAGAACCGTTTGCAGTTGGCAGTTGGCAGTTTCTCACATTAGCCGTTTGCCAACTGCCGACTGCAAACTGCCAACTGTGCCGAGTCTCCGGTCAATCTCCAATCGCCAATCCCCAACCTCACTGTTTGCGACTGTAGCGCGAAATATTCAGCAGCACGCCAGCGCCTAGCATGCAGGCGATGAGCGAGGAGCTGCCGTAGCTGAGGAAGGGCAATGTCAGGCCGGTGAAGGGCAGCAGGCCCACCACCACACCCAGGTTGATGATGGCCTGGAACACCAGCCAGCCGGTGATGCCAATCGCTAGCAGGCGGCTGAAGCTGTCGGGGGCGTGGGCAGCGATGCGGAAGCCGCGCCAGGCAATGCAGGCAAAGGCCCCGATGACGACGAGCAGCCCGAGCAAGCCAAACTCCTCGCCGATGATGGCAGCGATGGTGTCGGTGTGGGCCTGGGGCAGCCACAAAAACTTTTCGCGTGACTGGCCCAGGCCGACGCCGAACAGCCCGCCCCGGCTCAGGGCGAAAAGCGCATGCACCGGCTGGTAGCCCGCGCCATCGTAGTGGGCAAAGGGGTCTTGCCAGGCGGCAATGCGCTGAATGCGGTAGGCGGCCAGATTGACCATGCCCCAGAAGGCCGCGCCCGCCAGCCCCAACGCGCCCAGAATGTGCAGCAGGTTGGCCCCGGCAGCGAAGTAGACCACGCCCGCAATCACCACCATCACAATCGTCGTGCCCAGGTCGGGCTGCATCATAATGAGGCCGCAGACCACGCCGAGCATCACGCTAAACGGCACCAGGCCGTAAGTCACATCGGCCACGCGGCTGCCCCGCTTGGAGAGCCAGTGGGCGAAGTAGACCAGCATCACAAACTTGGCGAACTCCGAGGGCTGGATGCTAAGCGGGCCGACGCGCACCCAACTCCGTGCGCCATTCACCTGAGTGATGGAGGCGGGCAGCGCCACCAGCGCCACCAGCACCGCCAGCACCAGCACCGTCAGCGGCAGGGCAAAGCGCTGCCAGAAGTGGTAGGGGATGCGCAGCGCCACAAAAAAGACGATCACACCCAGCACTGTGCCGATGACCTGGCGCAACATGTAGTAGGCGGGCTGGCCGTCGCGAGTCACAATCGCATCCACAAACGAGGCGCTGTAGACCATCAGCAGGCCAAAGGGCACCAGGGCCACAATAATGGCGAACAGCAAGCGGTCGAACGAACCGACCTGAACGGCGGCGGCCTCAGCCGTGCCACTGCGGCTGCGGCTCGGCGGCGGAGAAGGTGAGCGGGATGGAAAGGCCAATCGCTGGCCGAGGTAACGTGTGCTCATAGAGTTGTGGATTGACGATTGACGATTACTCGATTGACGATTGACGATTAGCAGACCGGAGACCCTTCGACTTCGCTCAGGGCAGGCCGGAGACCGGAGACCGGGGCCAGTGGATTGACGATTGATGATTGACGATTGAGAACTGCTGGACACCGCATATCAAAACAATGTCTGGCAATCCAAAATCTAAAATCCAAAATCCAAAATCGAACTGCCTGACAGCAGACCGGAGACCGAAGACCGGAACCAGCTAACCTACGAGGTTCATGTTGAGGGCTAAGAAATCTGCAATCTGCAATCTACAATCTGCAATTCCTCTGCGTCTCTACGTCTCTGCTTCTCTGCGTTTACCGCATTACGGGTTCAACGCGAATGAACTGGCGCTGCTCTGGTGTTGCGGGCCGTAGTCCGGCGGCGGTGGCGGCGTCGCGTAGGGCGCTGATACGTTGGGCTTCGGCCAGTTGCAGCTGGCCCAGGCGATACTCCCGTTCCAGCATGGTGCGCTGCCGTTGCAGGTCGCGCAGTTCGTAGGAACTGGCGGCAAGCTGGCTGGTGTGAAACAGCAGCAGCAGGCACGTGCAGGCCAGCAGCCCGGCAGCCATGCCCCACCAGCCACGGCGGGGCAGGCGCAACAGCGTCATTGCGCGGCGGTAGAGCACCAGCAGGCGCAAACGAATGCGGCGCATCAGTCACCTCCACCTGGGCCACGGAAGGGCTGCCAGGCCCACATCCACAGCTCATCTAGCGGCGACGGGGTTGGCGCAGCGGCGGGCGTTTCCGGCTCAAGCGCCAGTTCCAGTTCCACCACCGGGGCTGCCTGGGCAACCCGTTCGCCCACCACCGCGAAGAGCAGTTCGCCCTCCTGGGCATAGCCAAAGGTGTCGCGGGCGCGGACGGCAATCATCTCAGGGTGACTCATTGCAGCAATCTCCTGCTTCAGCAGTGCGAGTTCGTAGTTCAGGTGCGCCAGGTCAGCTT
This sequence comes from Chloroflexaceae bacterium, assembly GCA_025454695.1. Taxonomy (GTDB): domain Bacteria; phylum Chloroflexota; class Chloroflexia; order Chloroflexales; family Chloroflexaceae; genus JALONX01. Next base: position 5,089 of record JALONX010000016.1, on the reverse strand, counting down.
CAACAGTCACGCGCTGGGCGCTCAAGTCACGGGCAATAAACAGTTGTCCGACAATGGTGCTGGCGGCCCAGAGCGTGGCGGCGAGCATGCCAACGAGCACCAGGTGACGACCAAGAACCAGCGGCAGCAGCTTGCGGCCAACGAGGCGGGCCAGGTGCCGACCCAACTGCCGCAACCAGCTCGGCAGCCTAAGCCGAGGTCTGGCTACCGGAACCGTAATTCGATGATTCATATTGATCCTCCGGGCGGGTAAGCATGGTTTGTCGCAGGTTTAAGTAGCCAAAGCAGCACGGGATCAAAATCATCAGTACCAGCCAGCCTAACCACAACATGGGTGTCTCCTTTGCCATTGTCAGAATGCTTGTAAAATCGCCTGGCTGCGGGCCACCATTTTGGCGGCATACTCCGGGTCGGGTGCCCAGCGCCCGCTCAGGTCGCCGAGCTGTTGCACACTGCCCCGCATGCTCGGGCTGATGCGCCCAAAGCGCGGGTTGCGCTCCATCATCACCCGTTGCGCGGGCGTGGCCGCTTCATCGCTCAAGGCGAAGGCCAGCAACTGGCCCAGGTGCGCCTGCACCGCCACCTCCCACGAGGGAAACGACAGGCCGCCTTCGTCGTGGACGCCAAGCCCGGCAGGGTTGCGGCGCGGGCGGGCGGCCCACTGCGATTGCAGTGAGCCAGTTTCATGCACACACTGCACCGCCGCCAGAAAGGGGTCAACCCCCACCGCTGGCGCATGCTGCCAGTAGTAGCCCATAATCGTGGCCACATCGCGCCGATACTCAGAGGTGGGGCCAAGCTGCCGCTCCACATAGCGCACCGTTGGTTCCAGTTCGCCGCTGGCAGGGCCGCAGATGGGCGATTCCTGCTGCACACCTTGCGCCACCCCGGTAGTTGGATCGTTGGCGGCTTCGGCCAGCCTGTCGAAATCCACATGGTGGCCGGGACAGTTGGGCCGATCCAGCGGGTCAAGGTCGCCGTGGCCAATCAAGGTCTGCCCACCGCTGTAGCGCAGGCTGTGGCGCACACCGAGCCAGCGCAGCAGCCGTAGCGTGGCGTTGCGCATCGCCTCTGGCCAGGGGTCGCGGTGGCTGCCCTCGTGTTCAATGCTAATTGTCTGCCAGTTCGGGTTCACGCCCGGCGTCAGGCCGGGCCAGCGTGGGCGCACAGCCACCCCACGGGCGTTGACCCAGCCGCCATTCTGCCAGGCCAGGCCGTTGGCCCAGGCGCTGTCGTCGGTCGAGATGAGCTGCGCGATCTGGCCGCTTCGCGATACCACGAAGTGGGCTGAAACCTGGACGCTGCCGTTTTGCAGCCAGGCGATGGTGCCACGGTAGCTGCCTTCGGCGCTGTGCAGCACCACGGCGCGGCGGCCCCGGTTGCCCAGCCAGTAGCGTGTTGATGGTGCGTGCTCCGCAAATGGGCACCAGCCATCTTGTTCTCGACGCGGCATAAGCATTGATGATTAGTGCTGAGTGCTGAGTACTGAGTGCTGAGTAATCTGAAATCTTTGTGTCTCAGCGTCTCTGCGTTTCTGTCCGGTACATCATTACGCTATTGCGATTTCCACATCAGATACCGAGTGGTGGTGAGGCAGGTTACGCGGGAGTTTGCAAGACCGCAGGCAACGCAGAAACGCAGAGGCGCAGAGAAGCAGAGGTGCAGAGAACAGGAAACGCAGAGACGCAGAGGAGGATGAGGTTATTGCAACTATTGAGCTTTTGCCCCAACACCTTTTCGGTTTTGTCAGTTATGTTCGTATGGAATGGGCATCCGCCACTTATCGTGTCGCTGCCACCGGTGTTCCATGCGGGGGTTTGGGGCGTCAGGCCCCAGCGGGGTTGTCAGGGGCTGGCCCTTGACCGCCCGCCGCGTAGGCGAAACCAACAAACATTCGAGCAAAAGTATCAGTTGGCACTGGTGTTCTGAGCGGGGTGCGGGCGCTGCGTCCGCCTCCAAAGGAGGCTCACTCAAACGGAGCCGATGGCGGGGCGCATCTCCCTCAGCAGATGCACCCCACCATCGAGGGCTTACTTCGGTGCCATGCGGATCGCGCCGTCGAGGCGAATCACCTCGCCGTTGAGCATCTGGTTTTCGACGATGTGGGCCACCAGCGCCCCGTACTCATCGGGGCGGCCCAGGCGTGAAGGGAAAGGCACCTGCTGGCCGAGGGACTGGCGCACCTCTTCGGGCATGCCCGCCAGCAGCGGCGTGTCAAAAATACCCGGTGCAATCGTCACCACGCGGATGCCAACACGGGCCAGTTCGCGGGCGATGGGCAGGGTCATGCCCACAATGCCGCCTTTGGAAGCCGAATACGCCGCCTGGCCAATTTGCCCATCGAAGGCGGCTACCGAGGCGGTGTTGATCAGCACGCCGCGCTCGCCGCTCTCGCCCGGCGGGTTGTGCTGCATGTGGGCGGCGGCCAGACGGATGACGTTGAAGCTGCCGATCAGGTTGACCTGAATGACCCTGGCAAACGACTCCAGCCGGTGGGGGCCGGTTTTGCCCACCACCCGCTCCGCCGGGCCAATGCCCGCGCAGTTCACCGCGCCATGCAGTCCGCCGAAATGCTCGACGGCGGCAGCAACGGCAGCCTGCACGCTCGCTTCGTCGGTCACATCGGTGCGCACAAAACGGGCGTTCTCGCCCAGTGCCGCCGCCGTTTGTTCGCCCGCCTCAGCATTCACATCCGCCAGCACCACCCGCCCGCCCCGCTGCACCAGGCTACGGGCCGTCGCCGCGCCCAGCCCCGAAGCGCCGCCGGTGATAAGAAAAACGCCTTTGGCAATATCCATTATCTACTCCTTTAGATGCCAAGATGAGTACGAGTGACGAGTGAAACGTGATGCGTGATGCGTGATGTGTACTGCGTATTGCGTGAGGCGTACTGCGTACTGCGTGAGGCGTACTGCGTACTGCGTATTGCGTACTGCATATCCCGTTTCTCATACTTCATAATTCATACGTCATACTTTTCAGACGTGGCCCCGGTCTCCGGTCTCTGGTCTACTAATCGTCAATCGTCAATCGAGTAATCGTCAATCGCATGGCCCCGGTCTCCCGTCAATCGTCACGACAGCCCAATATCAAACCCGGCTTGCAGTTCGCTGTTGGTATACTGGCGGAAGGCCAGGATGGTCTTGGTGCTGAGAATGCCGGGCACACGGGCGATGCCTTCGGGCACGGCCTTCGCCAGCTCTTCATACTGCTTCAAACGCACCAGGGCAATAATGTCGAACTCGCCGGTGACGGAATAGACCTCGGCCACGTTGGGCAGGTCGGCAATCGTCTGGGCAATCTCGGCAATGCGGGCCGGTTCGCTTTTAATCATCACAAAGGCGGTCAGCATGGCAGTTCTCCTTGTGCAGTTTCCAACGGCTGCCGCCATGCTACCACGAGAACCGATAGTGTGTTATGCGCAGTCTTCAGGGTTATTCACTCGTTTGTTCACGAAGTCGTTGAGTATTCGCAGAACAACACGCTTATTACTCTGTAAACTACTTTTTCTGGTATTCTTTGATCAACACAATGTAGCGTGTTTTAGGTTTCCAGACGACGAATTATGAGTCTTTACAACATAATCCAGACAATCATCGGGGCACCACGCTTTTTAATTTATAAACAACGTCTTTTCCAATGAAGTCTCGTTGTCACCCCGACCGCAGGGAGAGGTCTTCAGCGCATGGCCATGCCGATTCCTCCCTGCGGTCGGCATGACAGCGCTCGTCGTTGAGGACAAGGCAACGTCCTTTTACATTATGCGCGAAGTTGATCTTCCCATCCCCGCCCACACGAATCGAGTGGCACTGCCAGAGCTGGTTGAAGCCGCCTGCGAGTCCGAGGGCTTGACGCTCACGCTGCGCACCACGCTGGCGGCGTATCCCGGCTGCATGCACTGGCACTACAAGCGCGGAGCGGAGCGGGGAACCTCGAAATCACATGGTGGGAATAGCGGGATCGGCTCTGGTGCAAGGTGGCACGGGACCGCAGCGGGGCCTGGGTTGAGCCGATGATTGCGCGACTGAAGAGGCAGTTGACCGAAGTAGTGTAAATGGTACATCTACAGCGTTTGCAAATCAGTTGAGCTAGCCAGATAGCATGCTACCGCAGTGCAATGCAGAATTCAATCTGCAATTTGCAATCTGCAATCTGCAATCTGCAATCTGCAATCTGCAATAGTATGCCTCAATCCGTATCAGTTGCCGCGAGAATCGCCACCTCGTTGCGGCCCGGCGCGACACAGGCGATGCCAATATCCCACGCCACCTGATAAAACCATTCGTTAAACGAGCTGAACAGGCACCAGCGGCAATCAGCTGCCCGTGCGGCAATTTCCGCAATGCTTGCATCGCTGGCGCAGCCAACCAGGCCGCCCATGGAACGCCAGGCCGCAAGCCTGCCGTAGGCCGCGAATTCACCAGCATTGTACGTCCCACCGGTAGATGCAGCAGAGAACAACACGGTGAAGATGGCCTGCGCCGATTGGTTGTCCTGAAAAACTGCTGTATCAGACGGCCCGAGACACGCCAGCCCCAGCTGCCGCAACATTGGCGCGATGCCTGAAGACAACCCTGGCTCGTCCACGCGAAATATGCGTGCCTCGATCTGCCCATTCGATTCGTCGGCCCAGTTCTGCACAGCGGCAGCGATCTGCCGTGAGCGCTCCGGCGTGGTGGTCTCGGTCGCTTGCACCTCAACCGCATGGGGGGGGGCAACGCTGGCCAGTTGTGGATGCAGTGGGCCATAGGGCATGCTCATGCTCGATCCGCCGTCTGCCGAGTAGCTGGTCAGCAAAAGCTTAGCTTCAACATCAAGCAAGCTCAGCGGTAGCACCGCCAGTGGGTGTTTGTGATGTGCTAGCTTTGCTGCTGCGTTTTGCGCCACCGTGGACTCAGCGGACAGTTTTCTTCTCACTACGGCCTCGTGCAGAACTAAAGCCGTCGCTTCAAGCTCACCTTCCTGCTCAAGCAGTTGTTGGATTACCTTTGGAGTTTGTGCCGCCACCAGCCGTGCCGCCACGCCAGCCATGCGGAGACGTGACGTGCATGCCTGGTTTTTGTTTTCCACTGCCCGTGCCAGTTCAATC
>JALONX010000413.1 GCA_025454695.1 Chloroflexaceae bacterium | reverse complement strand
ACGCAGCATCCTGAGTAGGCCACGCCCCAGTGCGTGTGAGTCCGCCAGTCATGTAGCTGGCCGTATCGAAGGGTGCAGGTCGGTGGCACGAGTCGCACCCTTCGATACGGCTTTCAGAAAACTAGGGAGGGTGCAATCATGCAGGGCAGCCTACTCAGGATGTTCCACTTGCACCAGAATTAGGAAGAACTCATGCACCTCAATCCCTGGCGAATACTGCGGCTGGGCTGGCTTGGGTTGGTGCTGCTCTTTCTGTTTACGCCCGTTGTTGTCACCGTGCTGGGGTCATTTTCAGAAAGCTGGCAGCAACGGCCCTGGGAAGCCTTCACCTTACGCTGGTATGCCTACGTCTTCGAGACCTACGGCCCGGCCTTTCGGGTATCGCTGCTGGTAGCCCTGGCCACCATGCTGGCCACCACCCTCATCGGCGTGCCCGCCGCCTACGCCCTGGTGCGCTACCAGTTTCGCGGCAAAAGCCTGGTTGAAGATGTGTTGCTGCTGCCGCTGACGCTGCCCGGCCTGGCCCTGGGGCTGGCGATTGTGCAGACCTACGCCTTGCTGCGGGGCCAGTGGCTGCTGCTGCTCCTGGGGCATATCGTCTTCACGCTGCCCTACATGGTGCAGATTGTGGCTGCTAGCCTGCGCACCAGTGGTATCATTGGGCTGGAAGCTGCCGCCGCCAGCCTGGGCGCGAACTGGTGGCAACGCTTCACGCTCGTGATCGCCCCTGGCATGCGTAATGCCACTCTCTCGGCAGCGCTGGCAGTGGCTACCCTGTCGCTCGGCGAATTTAACCTGAGCTATTTTCTCTACACTCCGCTGGCCATGCCGCTGCCAGTTGGTATGTATGAAGCCTACGCCTCGTTGCGAATCGAAATTGGCAGCGCCTTCACCAGCTTGTTTCTGGCCCTCATCCTGCCGGTGCTGCTGCTGGGCCAGGCCCTGGGCCGCACAAAAGTGAGCAGTGGCACATGAGCCTGTTATCGTTGCAGAAGTTAAGCAAAACTTACCGTGATGGCACCACCGCTCTGGTAGACCTCAGTCTAGCAATTGAGCCAGGTGAAATCATCACCCTGGTTGGGCCATCGGGCTGTGGCAAAAGCACCCTACTGCGTCTGATTGCCGGGCTAGACCGACCCACGGGTGGCACGGTCTGGTTTCAGGGCCGCAACATCACCGGCTTGCCCGCTGAACAGCGTGGTATGGGCGTGGTGTTTCAGAACTACGCCCTCTTTCCCCACATGAGCGTGGCCGAAAATGTGGGCTTTGGCCTGCGGGTGCGGGGAGTTGCAGTCAGTGAGCGGCGGCGCACCGTCGCCAAGCTGTTGGAACAGCTCCAACTGGGCGACCTGGCCGAGCGACGGCCCGACCAGCTTTCCGGCGGGCAGCAGCAACGGGTGGCCCTGGGGCGGGCGCTGGCGATTGCCCCGGCCCTGCTGCTGCTGGATGAACCACTTACCGCGCTGGATGCCCAACTGCGTGAAACGCTGCGGCTGGAACTGCGCCGCACCCTGGAAACCTTTGGCATCACCTCGATTTACGTCACCCACGACCAGGCCGAGGCGCTGACGTTGGGTGATCGGGTGGTGGTGATGCGCAAAGGCCAGATTGAGCAGGTCGGTTCACCACGGGCGATCTACCAGCAGCCCGCTACACCCTTTGTGGCCCAATTTATCGGGGTCACCAACCGGGTGCCCGGCAAGCTCTGTGTGGAAGGACAGAACCAGCATGTGCAAACGGCCCTGGGCCGGCTGCCGGTGCCACCGTGCCCAGCCTCACTATCCAACGGGAGCCAGATGCTGCTGCTTATTCGCCCGGAAGACCTGGCCCTCAGCCTGCCAGAGCAAGCCCATGTGCATGGTGTCGTGAGTCGCATACAGTTCCTGGGCGACCGCTTACGGCTCTTTCTCACCAGCGAAGGCTACACGCCCGAACTGGTGGCCGACGTTGACCCTTACACGACGATCGCAACTGGTTCCGCCGTGGCGTTGCGCCTGCTTCGGGCAACGCCCCTTGTGCTTGAAGGATACGCCTGATGGAACGCACGGCTTCGAGTTTTTGCCGGATTGACCTGCCCCTGTGGGAGGCCCTGCCCCTGCTGCACGATGAGGAGACTCGCCAGATTGAGCTGTTTTGCGAAGCGCCCCATCTGGATCTGTCCGCTGATTGGCGCAGCACTGTGGCCACCCTACGCAGCTACGCCCGCGACCACGGCTTACGCTACACCCTCCACGCCCCATGTTTTGACTTGAACCCGGCAGCGGCAAACGCAGGGGTGCGAGCCGAGGTGTTGCGCCAGTATCGCCTGGGGTTGGAAGTGGCGGCGGAACTGGGGGCGAACCAGATGGTGGTGCATTCTGGCCCCCGCTCCGACCCGCGCCTGAGCAGCGTGACGGCCCACGGCTATGTGCGGGCTATGCTCGAAGCGTTGTTGCCAACAGCAGAACAGACCGGCACCAGGCTGGCCCTGGAAAACACTGGTTATGGCCCGGCCAGCATCATCGCCACGCCCGCCGATCTGCTGGCGCTGGTGGAGGGCCTGCCCCCAGCACTGGTGGGCCTGACCCTCGATATGGGCCACGCGGTGTTGCAGAACTTGCCGTTAAACACGACGATAGCAGCCTGGGCTGGGCGGCTCTGCAATGTTCACCTGCACGATAACGGCGGCCACAGCGACGACCACCTGCCGCCGGGTGAGGGCGTGGTGCCGTTGGCGACGGCCCTAGAAACGCTAAACCAGGTAGGCTTCAGTGGCAGCCTGACGTTAGAGTCATTTTTGGGTGGGCCGCAACCGTTGAGCCTTGCCGCCGCCTGGAACCGCATTACGTCAAAAAACAACTAACGCCGTGGCTCGCCCACAGCTCGTTCCCGCAGTGGCGGCTCACTAGCGGGAGGTGTGTCCGTGATCGCTACCGCATCGCCCACGGCTCGCTCGGTGAGAGGCGTTGTTCTGGTGCCGCCGCCACTGGCCTGGCGCATAGCGTCCATCACTTTCAGCACGGCATCGTCGTTTACACGGGCCGTCACCACTACGCCGCCGCCCTGGGTGCCTTCAGTGTAGAAATGCACTGCCTGTCTGGGCATAGCCATGCCCACCAGCGCCCCAATGATCGCACCGATGGCCGCACCCACCCCGGCGGCAGCCAGGATGGCCCCGAAGATGGTGGCGAAGTTGCCGTTTGCAATGCCAGGGCCAAAAATGGTGGGGGTGAGCAGCCCGAGCAGCGCCAGAATGCCCACAAGCGTGCCCATAATTGTGCCCAGCATTGCCCCTGCTCCGGCGTCGTCGGCAACGGCGTTTTTGCGTCCAGTGAGGTAGGCCCGCAGCAGCTCATCGCGGGCGGTGATAGCGATGCTGTTCCGGGCAAAGCCCTTGTTTTTCAGCGCCGCCACCACATGGTCAGCCTCGGCGTAGTTATCGAAGATACCAACAACCGTCTTCATGGTTTTGCTCCTTTGCATTGTTTTTCTGCAATAGAAGCAACAACTGTGCCAGATTGGGAGCTGAGCGCACTGCGTGCTGCGTATTGCGTACTGCGTACCGTTTGCAATGGAACGCCGCGCCTGACGCAGAGAGACAAAAACGGAAACCATGCCGCAAGCATGGTTCCTGGTCTAGGCGTTGTTGTAGGACAGCAATGTTTCTTGTTGTCATTCCGACCGTAGGGAGGAATCTGCAATGCCAATGCTTTGTATTCGCCGTTGTTCCTTGTCGGTGGCACGGGAAAAAGCATTGCAGCGCCCAACATGGTAACGACGCCTCGACCAGGCGTTGCTACGTGTTGGGCGCTGCAAATCATTGGCTCAAACCGTTTGCACATCTCCATGGGTGAAGATGCGCGGACTCACACGACTCTGAGGCCCCTTTGCGCCTTTGTGCCCCTTCGACAGGCGGTTTCCGAGGCTCTCCTGAGCTTGACGAAGGGCTTGACGAGGAGCAGGGCAGGCTTTGCGAGAGCTTCTCAAGCTTTCTCGAACAGGGGCAGAAACTCGCCGTAGCCCTCTTCTTCCAGCTTCTCCACCGGGATAAAGCGCATGGCGGCTGAGTTCATGCAGTAGCGCATGCCAGTGGGGGCGGGGCCGTCGTCAAACACATGGCCCAGGTGGGAGTCGGCATGCTTGGAGCGCACCTCCGTCCTGGTCATCCAGAGCTTGCGGTCGGTGCGGGTGGTGATATTCGCATCCACCAGCGGGCGGGTGAAGCTGGGCCAGCCGGTGCCCGAGTCGAACTTGTCGAGGGAGCTAAACAGCGGTTCGCCAGAAACAATGTCTACGTAAATACCGGGCTTTTTGTTGTCGTGGTAGGCGTTGCGGAAAGGCGGCTCGGTGCCTTCGTGCTGGGTCACTTTGTACTGCTCGGGCGTCAGCTTCTGGCGCAACTCCGCATCTGATGGTTTGGTGAAGTTTTTCATTTTTCCTCGTCTGGTCTGGGAAAGGATCGCCTCTACATCCTACCGCACATGTGAGCCTCGCGCCAGCGCAGATGGAGAATGGGGATTGGAGATTGGAGATTGGTAATCCTCAGACTGATTACGTTTCACGTTTCACGCCTCACGCCTCACGCCTCACGCCTCACGCCTCACGCCTCACGCCTCACGCCTCACGCCTCACGCCTCACGCCTCACGCCTCACGTTTCACCCCGTTCTGTCTCCTCCACCACGCCCCACCACTGGCGCACCAGGGCCTCGTTCTGGCCATACCAGGGGTGGTCGGGGCGGGGGTCGTGGCGCACACCGGGGAGGATGAGCTGCCGCGCCCCCGCCAGCAGGCCGTTGTTCACTGGCACAATGCCGTCGCCCTCGCCTGTGCCGTTGCCAGCGATCAGCTCATAACTCTGAAAGGCGCTACGTTCAACGGCGGTGCCATTTTTCACGCCGCGCACCGCCTGGCCAATGATAGTGACATAGTGGATGAAGCGCCAGTAGGCACCAGGGTAGACTCGCTGCACAAAATCAATCTGATCGAGTCCGGCCACCCGACCTTTGCGAACGGTCTGGTGGGGCGTGCCCAGCGTTGCCAGGGTGGCTACCCGCTGAAAGCCGTTGTAGACGACTTTGCGCCTGCCGTAGGGCTGGTCGCCCATGTAGATGCGGCTGAGGACGCCGCCCGCGCTGTGGGCCAGCAGCACCAGCTTCTCACGGCCCGTGTCGCGCAGCACGCGGTTCACCGCCCCATCCAGCACGGCGAGCAGGCCGGTGTATTCGTTGGTCACCGCCACTGCGGCCCAATCGAAGAGGGCAATTGGGGCGATAAACGTGGGCCGCCCGCCGACGGTGACTAACAGCTTTTGCAGCGGGGTGTACTGCTGCCAGCTGCTGCCAAAGCCCCCAACGATTAAGATTGGTAGTGAATTTGGCATACTTCAAGTGACGAGTGACGAGTTGCGAGTTGTGAGTTATAGTACATCGAAATGGTTGAGTCGTAAACCTGGGGATGGGCTGGTGTGGTGGCAGAGTATTGGAGTGATTTTTTCTTACCGCACCTCCCCTTTATAACACGAGGTACGCGGTGGTGAACAAGCGTTTGGATCGCGAAGGGCGCGAACGCCAGCGAAAGGCGCGAAAAACAGTCATCTTTCATGGTGTTCGCGCGTTTTCGTTGGTTTGGTGTTCTAAAGCCTCCGCACCGCGTACCTCGTGTTTATAACAGGACTTACGCGCTTGAGGGCTTGGGAGCGGCTGCGCCGCTCCCAAACATCCCTTTTGCTACCGGTGCGCGCGGCTTCGCCGTGCGCACCAGCAGCAAAAGAACAATGCTGGCGGGTTTGCAACCCTCCAAACCTCCCACTCAAAAAGTGATCGCGTAAGTCCTGTTTATAAGTTATGGTATAGTTGTTGACAAAGGATTGAACTGCCCGTTTCAACGGTGAGGTGCTTGTGCGAGCCGTCTTTATACTATGGAAAAAGGGGCAGATCAGACGGCGACGATTGTTGTGCCGACGGTTCGTGAAGCAGCAGAGTGGATCGTCACACAAGCCCCTTTCCGGCGGGGAGCTGACGCGCAACAGCGTGGTTCGC
>JALONX010000412.1 GCA_025454695.1 Chloroflexaceae bacterium | reverse complement strand
CGCCGTCAACCATGATGAATACGAGCATATGTCTCCTTTGCCGTAAGAACCAAGAACCGAGAACCAGGAACCGAGAACCGAGAACCGAGAACCGAGAACCGAGAACCAGGAACCGAGAACCAGGAACCGAGAACCGAGAACCAGGAACCGAGAACCGAGAACTGCCTTGTGAAACGTGAAACATACTGCGTAGCTCAGCACTCAGCACTCAGCACTCAGCACTGTGTTCACTCGTCACTCGTCACTCGTCACTCGTCACTCGTTACAGCGTTCGCCAGAAGACCCATGTCATCACCAGGCGGCCAATGCTGCTGATGACAAACAGCAGACTCAGATTGGTAATGATGACCGGGCCAATTGCCCACGAGACTGAGCCGAGGGCCGCCGCCAGCGCCCCGCCGATGATGCCCGACAGCAGCGTGCCCACCCCCGTTACCACGGCGTAGGAGGCCAGAAACGCGCCCCGCCCTTCCGCAGGTGCCCGTTCCATCAGCACATTTAACAGCCCCTGGTTGATACCCGGCCAGAAAACCCCCGAGAAGATCGCCGTAAGCCAGAGCGGAATGATATTGGTAGGAGTGGAGAGCGTCCAGCCCCAGGGCAACAGCACCACCCCCAGGCACGAAAGCGTGATCACCCGGCGGTTGCCCAGCGTGTCTTGCAAACGGCCAATGTAGGGCTGGGTAAGCAGGCTGACCCCGCTGGTGACGATGCCGGTAAGGGCTAGCACGGCGTAGCTGAGGTTGAGCGTATTCAGGCCGTAGGCAAAAAAGAATGGCCCGGCAATGCCGGTGACGACGGCCCAGCTGGCCCCCACCAGGGCAAACGTCCGAAAACGGGCCAGGCGCAGCGGGGCCTGCACCATGGTTTTGAGGGGGATGCGTTCCTTGCGTTGCAGCGGCGGCTCGGGCTGCATGGATGTGGCCACTGCCGAGGCAAGGGCGAACAGCACCGCAATGCCAAAAATCAGCGCATAGCCCAGGGTGTCCTGCTGCTGCGCCCGAAAATGATCGAGCAGCCAGCCCGCAACGTAGGTGGCAGCCATGGTGGAAATGCCCACCAGTGTATTGCGCAGCCCGAAGTAGCGCCCGCGCTGGTTGGGCGGCACCAGGTCGCTCATCCAGCTCAGCCAGGCGTTGCCCGCGATACCGTTGAGGGCATAGGAAAAGCCCAGGGCTACCAGAAAAATCGCCAGTTGCGCCCCGTTGAGAAAGGTGAGAAAGGGCAGCGCCAGCAGCAGCAGCCAGATCAGCCGCCCGCCCAGGGCGCTGTAGAGCACCAGCGGGCGACGCTGGCCCACCCGCTCTTCCAGGTAGGCCCCGGCAAACTGGAACAACTGGCCGATAAAGGGCAATGCCCCCAGCAAGCCCAGGTGAAAGGTGTTGGCGCCCAGCAGCAGCGCAAAGCCGGTGAGAAACACACTCCCGCCAATCGCGCCCGTGATGCTGATCGTCACCGTCGCCAGCATCCCTTCCACAATCGAGACGCGCAAGCCTCGCTGCACCACCGAGGGCGCGAGGCGTGTTTCAGGTATTTCAGCCGATGGCTGGCTGGTTGGGGGCGCTGTTTCTGCCGCCATCGGTGAGCGAACGTTAGCCATAAATGCTGGCTGCCTTTCTGAGTTCAAGCGCTGTGCTATAATGGCAGGAGCTATACCTGCACGAAATGCTGGAAACAGGTGGTAATACAAGGGGTAGCCGCATGAATCTTATCGATCTCTTCTTTCTCGTTTGCTTTGTCGCCATGGTTGGGGTCGGTTTTTTTCAGGGTATGGTGAAGCTCATGGTGCTGGTGGTGGCCTTCTACCTGAGCATGGTGCTGTCGAGTCTCTACTTTTCTACCGTCGGCAGCTTTATGGTGCGCAACTTCCGCGCCGAACGCTTTGTGGGTGAGTACATTGGCTTTTTTCTCGTCTTGATGCTGAGTTTCATTTTGCTGACGCTCGCCGGGTTGTACACCTTCCGCTATGTCACGTTGCCAGGTCGGCTGCAATATCTCGACCGGATTGGTGGCATGCTTATTGGTACCTTTCTAGGTGCATTTATGCTCGGCATTTTTGGTGTGCTGCTCTGGAATTTGATGATTGTGCGCGGCGGCCAGAATATTGATCTGCCGCTCTTTCGCATGCTTGGCCGTGGTGTCGGCAGCTCTGGCCTGCTGAGCTATTTTGCGAATGTCATACTACCGCAAGTCTACGGTCTGCTCAACCCAATTTTGCCTGGGGAAGCTGATATTCTCTTCCTCGTTCGCTGATATGACGATTGCCCAACACACGCTCGAAACCCTTGAGTTTCCCAAAGTCCTGGCTCAACTCGCTCGCCACACCGCCTTTTCGGCCTCACGCGAACTGGCCCTGGCCCTGCGCCCCAGCACCGACGCCTACGACATAGCCCAATGGCTCAACCGCACCGACGAAGCCCGCCGCCTGCTGGATGAACGGCCCGATGTCACCATTGGCGGCACCCGCGACGTGCGCGGCCCGGCGGCCCATGCGGCTCGCGGTGGCGTGCTGGAAGGGGCGACGCTGCTGCAAATCAGCGATACGCTGGCCAGCATGCGCCGGTTGCGGGGCGTGCTGCTCAAACTCGACCCGGCGGCATTTCCGCAGCTGAGCGACTACGCCGTGAGTCTGCCGCAGTTGCCCGCGCTGGAAGAGGAGATTGGCCGGGCGATTGGCGACGACGGCAATGTGCTCGACAGCGCCAGTGCCGAACTGGCCCGGCTGCGGCGCGAGATTCGCATTGCCTTTAACCGCCTGCAAGAAAAGCTCCAGTCCATTATCACCTCGACTCAGTATGCCGGGGCGCTGCAAGAGCCGATTATTACCGTGCGCAACGGGCGCTACGTGGTGCCGGTGAAGTCGGCGCAGCGGCGATCCATCAGTGGCCTGATTCACGACCAGTCGGGTAGTGGCTCGACGGTGTATGTGGAGCCGCTGGCGGTGGTGGAACTGAACAACCAGTGGCGCGAACTGCAACTGGCCGAAGCCGAAGAAGTCGCCCGCATTCTGGCCGCCCTCTCGGATCGGGTGGGCAGTGAGTCCAGCGCCATCATCAGCGGGGTAGACACGGCGGCCATGCTTGACCTGGCTTTTGCCCAGGCGAAGTATGCTACCGAGCTGCGCTGCGTGAAGCCGGAGGTGGTGGAGCTGCCCGCTGACCATATGGAGCAGGCCGAAAGCCCACAGTTGCTGCTCACCGAGGCCCGTCACCCGCTGCTCAACCAGCAGCGCGTGGTGCCAATTACGGTGGAGCTTGGCGGCAGCTTCCGTATTTTGCTCATCACCGGGCCAAACACCGGCGGCAAAACGGTAGCGCTCAAAACCACCGGCCTGCTGGCGCTGATGGCCCAGGCTGGCATGCACATCCCGGCCAGCGCCCCTTCGCGGCTGCCGGTCTTCGGCCAAATTTTTGCCGACATCGGCGACGAACAGAGCATCGAGCAGAGCCTCAGCACCTTCTCGTCCCACATGACCAATATCATTCGCATTTTGCGCCAGATTGACGAGCCGGATACTGACGACTATCACCAGTCTCCAATCTCTAACCTCCACTCGCTCGTCCTTTTGGACGAATTGGGCGCAGGCACCGACCCGGTGGAGGGCGCGGCACTGGCGCGGGTGATCATTGAGCGGCTGCTGGAGCGGGGCTGTTATGGCGTTGCCACCACCCACTACGCCGAACTAAAGGCTTTTGCCTACAACACGCCCGGTGTGCAAAATGGTTCAGTCGAGTTTAATGTAGAAACGCTTGCGCCGACCTATCGTCTCACCATCGGGCTGCCGGGCCGCTCCAACGCCCTGGCGATTGCCAGCCGCCTGGGGCTTGCTGGCGATCTTGTGGAACGGGCACGCTCCACCATGCGCCAGGAAGAGGCCCAGGTGGAAGACCTGCTGGCGGGCATTCACCGCGAGCGCGAGGCCGTGGCCGAAGAGGTGCGCCGGGCCGAGGAGCTGCGGGCTGACGCAGAAAAATATCGCGACCGGCTGAGCAAAGAGCTGCAAGAGTTTGAGGACACGCGCCAGGCCCGTGACGCCGCCGCCCGCCAGGAGCTGGAAGACGAGTTACGGGAGGTGCGGGGCCAGTTGCGCCGCCTGCGCGACGAGTTCCGCAGCGTCTCGGTGTCGCGCCAGTGGATGGAAGAGGCCGAGCAGCGCTTGCAATCGGCCCAGGCTAGCGTGCGGGAGGGGGCGGCGAAAGCTCAGGCTGCTGCTGCCGCTGCGGTGCCCGCCACGCCACCGCAGCAGGCCCCCCGGCCTTTGCAACCGGGCGACAAAGTGCATGTGCGTTCGGTCGGGCTGGTAGGCGAGATTGTAACCATTGACGAGGACGACGAACAGGCCGACGTGCAGGTGGGCGGTTTCCGCATGCGAGTGGGCCTCAACGAGCTACGGCGCGAAAAGGGCGGCAGCAGCAGCCAGAGCAGCAGCAGCGGGTACACGCCGCCCCAGCGCACCGTGAGTCTGCCGAGTGCGCCTGATGTTGGCATGACCTTTGACATGCGGGGCTGGCGGGCGGGCGAAGTGCCTGACAAGCTCGACCGTTATCTGAATGACGCCTACCTGTCCGGGCTGCCCCAAGTGCGCCTCATCCATGGCAAGGGCACGGGGGCGCTGCGGCAGGTGGTGCGTGACGTGCTGCATAAACACCCGTTGGTGGCCTCCTTCGGCAACGGCGGGCAAGACGGCGGCGACGGCGTCACCGTGGCGAAATTGGTGGAAAGGTAACTATTTACGATTGACGATTGAACCGCATGACTTTCAAATCGTCAATTGTCAATCGTCAATCACATATGCCACAAATTCTTGTTTATCTGTTGCTGGCGTTGGCGCTGGTGGTGCCAGTGCTGGGGGCGATTCTATTGCGGCTGATGGGGAACCGGCTTTCGCAGCGGGGTTTTATTGTCGTGGCCGTGGTGCTATTTGGCCTTGCGATGAGTAGCACGCTGGTGCTGGCTAGCAGCGATGTGAGCAGCCTGCGCATGGGGAATGTGACGCTGCTGCTGCCGAACCGGGGCAATGCCGATGTGGCTGCCGCCGCCGCTGCACAGGCGGGGCCGCCAACTGACGGCACAAGTGGGCCACTGGTGCAGGTGCCGAGCGAGGTGCCCACCCCAGAAACTGCACCGACGGCGGTTGCAACAACAACCAGCGCCGCCACCGCCACCGCCGCAACGGCGGCAACAGCCCAGACCGCTACCGCCGAGCCGAGCGCCACGGTTGCTGCTAGCCCCAGCCCAGAGGTAACTGCCACACCCACGGCTGCGCCCACAGAAGCTGCCGCCGCTGGTGCTGAACGGCGCTACACCGTGCGCTCCGGCGACACGCTCAGTGAAATCGCCGAACGCTTCAGTGTTAGCACGGCCTCCATTATTCGGGCCAACAACCTGACGCAGCGGCAGGCCGAGAATCTCCAGATCGGCCAGGAGCTGGTTATTCCGCCGCCGCCCACCCCGACTCCGGCAGGCACCGGCCCAAGCCCCACCCCTGCCAGCAGCCAGCGCACCTACACGGTGCGTTCCGGCGACACGTTGGGGGCGATCGCACAGCGCTTCGGCGTCACCGTCGCGGCCCTCCGCGAGGCCAACAACCTCACCGTTGCACAGGGCAACAGCCTGCGCATCGGCCAGGTGTTGATTATTCCAGAGCCGTAGGCGAAGGTGAGGAGTACCTTAGGTTGCTCTATGCACGCCTTTCATGATCACGTCGCCGTCATCACCGGGGCGGCCAGCGGTATTGGTTGTGCTCTGGCCGAAGGGCTGGCTCGGCGGGGTTGCCATCTAGCACTGATTGATGTGGACGGGGAGGGGCTGCACGGGCTTGCTGCCCAGTTGCAAACACAGCGGCGGGTCTCGGCCCATGTGGTTGATGTGGCCCACTGTGACCAGATGGACAGCTTGCCCGATGCTGTGATGCAACAGCACGGGCGGGTAGATATTCAGGTTAACGGCGACGATCCACTCCAGGTCGTCGCGGGAGTAGCCCTCAAATGGCCCCGCCAGCGACACGCCCGCATTGGTAACCA
>JALONX010000411.1 GCA_025454695.1 Chloroflexaceae bacterium | reverse complement strand
AAGCATTCTTCCATTTGCTCAAACATCTTGCCGATTTCCAAACTCTCTCCTGCTTGTCGGGATAGATACGCTTGCGACATTTCTGCTCTTTCTATAGCAGTTTGCAGATCGGTTGAGCCAGCAACATGGGGTTGTATCGCATCGCAGTGCTGTTCCAATCTGCAATCAGCTATAAAAGCAGGCCAGTGGGTGTGGGGCAGCGTGGCACATTCTATCTGGTGGAGCGGCCTAGACGTGCCGCCGCACCGTTTTGCAAGGAGGCAAACGTTATGATGAACAAGCGGTCGTTTGGAATGGGACTCACGCTGGCGTTGCTGCTGCCCGTGATTGCCGCATGTGGCGGTGGCGGCACAACCACCTCGCCCGGCGCGTCGGCCACAAATGTGCCTGCCACAGGCGCAACCAGTGTGGCACCCACCGCAGGCGCAGGCGCAGGCACCACTGGCACAGCCCCGGCGGGCGCAGGCACCACCGGCACAGCCCCGGCGGGCACAACCGCTGGCGCACTCGATTTCAGTCAGTTGCAGGTCGAGCAGGGCGCTCAGTTGCGCTTCTCGGCGGCGGGGAATGCCACCGAACAGCAGCTCTACCAGTCCGGTGCCGATCGCTTCAACCAGCTGTTCGCTGACCAGGGCGTGCGCATGACGTTTGAGCCGGTGCCGTCGGAGTATGAAACCACCATTACCGCCGGGTTCTCGGGCAATAACGCGCCCGACGTGTTTCTGCTCAACGGCCAACTGATGGGCCAGCTTGCCCCCCAGGGCTTGCTGCTGCCGCTGGATGAAGCCATGCAGGCGGTCGGGCGCAACGCCAACGATTTTTACCAGCCGCTATTGGAACTCTACCAGCAGGATGGCCAGACCTACGGTTTACCCAAAGACTTCAACCCGCTGGTGCTATTTATCAACACCGAGCTAGCCCAGCAGGCGGGCGTTGATCCGGCCAGCATTACCACGTGGGATGCCTTCCGCGACGCGGCCACGAAGATGAGCCAGGGCCAGGGCGGCAACAGTGTTTCCGGTGTTTGCTTCGATCCCAACATCCTGCGCTTTGCACCTTTCCTCTTCCAGGAAGGCAACGCCGTAATTGAGAACAATCAGGCTGTGTTTAACCAGGAGACCGGCGTGCGGGCCATCCAATTCTGGCGCGACCTGCAACAATCTGGCGCTGCCAGCACATGGCAAGATCTTGGCGCGAACTGGTGTGGCGAGGCCTTTGCCCGCCAGCGGGCCGCGATGGTGGTGGAAGGTGGCTGGCTGGTGCCGTTTATGACCGACCCGCAGCAGGGCGGTACCAACGTGCAGTACACGGCAGTGCAGCTGCCCCAGCCGCAGGGCGGACAGGAAGGAACGATTCTCTTCACCAACGCCTTTGCGGCCAACGCCAACACCCAGTACCCGCAGGCCGCCGCCGCTGCCGTGCTGTTCCTCACCAGCGAGGCCAACCAGCGCGAACTGATTCAGAGTGGCCTGGCCCAGGCGAGCCTGCAAAGCCTGAGCGACGACCCCTTCTACGACCAGAACCCGGTGGCCCAGGTGCTAGTTGACGCTGCCGACCAGAACGGGCGCGTGGCCGAAACGGTCTTCGGCGGCCCGCAGCGCCAGGCCGACGTGATTCGGCTAATCAACCAGCGGGCGATTGAGCCAATTTTCGTGGGTGGGGCCGATGTGAAGCAGTCGCTTGACCAGGCGGCCCAGGAAGTGAATCAGGCCCTGAGTCGGTAGCGTGTGTCACGCGGAGATTAGGATTAGAGATTAGAGATTGATCATAGAGCATCGTCACCACTCTCTAATCTCCAATCGCTAATCTCCTTATGGTAGCAGGAGTTTCACATGGCAACGACATCACCGAAGATGACCGGGCCGTCGCAACAGCGGAGGCGCTCGCTCGCCACTCGCGAAGCGCTCACCGGTTACCTTTTCATTGCGCCCTACCTGATTGTGGGCGGAATCTTTACCTACGGTCTGCTCTTCTATGTCTTCGGCCTGAGCTTTACCAATCTCACTGCGCCCTTCTCACGGGTTGCACCCCAGTTTGTCGGTCTCGATAACTATGTGCGGGCCTTCAGTGAGCCAGATTTTCTCAGGTCACTGGCCAATGTCTTCTGGTATTTTGTTGTCGTGACGCTCTTCCAAACCATTGGTGCCATCCTGCTGGCGGTGCTGCTCAACACCAGGCTGCGAGGCATTCGTTTCTTTCGCACCCTGCTCTACGCTCCCAGCGTTACCTCCTCGGTCGTGATTGCACTCATCTTCTTCTGGCTCTACCAGCGCTTTGGCATTATCAACTACATACTTGGCACCGAAATCGCATGGTTGCAGGAAGCTTCGCACCTGTTCGACCCGCTCTGGCGCACGCTTGGTGTGCAGAACCCGGCCTACTTTGTGCGTGGCCCCAGTGTGGCCTGGATGGCGATTATGGTGATGAACATCTTCACCACCATTCCCACCTTTATGGTGATGTTTCTGGCCGCCCTGCAAGATGTGCCCGGCTATGTCTACGAAGCGGCGGAGCTGGACGGAGCCACCGGCTGGCGCTCGTTCTGGTACATCACCCTGCCGCTGCTGCGCCCCGTGGTGGCCCTGGTGGTGATCCTCGGTACCATCGGCACGTTCCAGGTCTTCGACCAGGCCTACGTGCTGACATCTGGTGGGCCGCTGCAAACCACCCTCACCCCGTCCCTGTTGATTTTCCAGAAAACTCTGGGTCGCCAGACAACACCAGAGGCCGGCTTTGGCGCGGCGATGGCTTTTATTCTGGCCTTCATCATCGTGGTCATCACCATCATCCAGCGCCGCTATATTGAACCAGCGACCCAACAGTAGAAGGAGACGACGATGGCTGTAACTTCAAAACGGGGCACTGTGGCGACGCCGCGCTCCACCAACAGGCAGCCCGGCGGCCTATCGCTCGGGGCCATTGTGCGCTATGTGCTGCTGACTTTCTTCTCCCTACTTGCGTTCTCACCCTTTATCCTGTCGTTTTTGGGCACCTTCAAAACTCCAGCGGAGATCACGGCCTTTCCCCCCACCATTCTTCCGCAGAATTGGGACGTTAATAACTGGGTGCGGGTGTGGAACTTCACCATTCCATCGGTGCAGGGGCTGCTGCTGCCACGCTGGCTTTTTAATAGCACATGGTTGGCCCTGCTGAACGTGGCGACGCAGCTCTTTTTCTGCTCGCTGGCGGCCTATGCCTTCGCCCGTATTCGGTTTCCGGGCCGTGATTTCTTCTACTTCGCGATCATCGCCAGCCTGGCCATCCAGGCGGCGGTGACGATTATTCCGGCCTACGTCTTCTACTCCAACATCGGCTGGATCAACACCTTCTGGCCGGTGATTATCCCGCGCCTGGTGGTGCCAGTTGGCATTCTGATGCTCACCCAGTTCTTCAAGTCTATTCCCAAGGAACTGGAAGAGGCGGCCTACATGGACGGCCTCGGACGCTTTGGCACCTACTGGCGCATTGCCCTGCCGCTCTCGCGCCCGGCCCTGCTCACCTTTGCCATCATCGCCTTTCAAGGCTCGTGGAACGAGTTTCTGGCCCCGCTGCTGTTCCTACAAAACCCCAACCTGATGACGCTGCCGGTCGGTATGAGTTTCTTCCGCTTTCAGTACACCAACGACCTGACCGCAATCCTGGTGGGGGCGATGTTCAACGCCATCCCCATTCTGGTGCTGTTCTTCTTCTTCAACCGTTACTTCATCGAAAGCGGCAGCTACAGCGGCCTCGCCGGGCAGTGACCAGGAACGTGGAACGCGGAACGAGGAACCCGCGCCGACGTAGGGGCGAACCTTGTGTTCGCCCTCAGTGCAGAACCAACGAACACGTCTTACGGTAAGGGCGAACCTTGTGTTCGCCCTCAGTGCAACCGCACCGGCGTCGGGGCGCGGTCACCGACCCGCCCATGATGCACACGCAACGTATCACAACGAAATCATCGTAGAGCCGCAACATCTTGCGGCTCTACGATGCGACCCAATGCAACCGCATCGGCGTCGGGGCGCTGCAACGAAATACCATTGCGTTCCATTGTAGGCCGTCATATATGGCGGCCCTACAACGCATGTCTTGGCCATGCATTGCCGTCAGGGCGCGTTCTGTGTTTGTCCCAATGAGCGACCAATGGCATTCCAATGGTTACTCCGACACCATCCCAAACAAGGTATTCAGCGCCTCGCCCAGCGTTGGGTGCGAGAAGATCGCATCGCGGAGGGTTGAGGCAGGCAGCTTGCCGAGCATGGCCATTTGCACCATGGTTGCCAGTTCGCCGCCCTCAATGCCAAGGCAGGCATAGCCCAGAATGTGCTGGTTGTCGGCGTCTACCACGGCCTTCATCAGCCCCCGCGACTCATCCATTTCCAATGCCCGCGCCACCCAACTCATCGGCATGCTTGCCACGCGAATGTTGCGCCCACTGGCGCGGGCCTCCCGCTCACTCATACCCACCCGGCCCAGCTGTGGGTCGGTGAAGACGGTGTAGGGAATGACACGCCCCGCCGTGCTGGCATGGCCGCCATGCAGCAGGTTGGTCTGGAGAATGCGGAAGTCGTCGTAGGAGACGTGGGTGAAGGCCGGGCCGCCCGTCACGTCGCCCACCGCGTAGACGCCAGGGACGTTTGTTTCGAGTCGTTCATTCACCTGAATGAAGCCCTTATCGTCGGCCACAATGCCAGCAGCCGCCAGGTTCAGTGAGTCGCTGTTGGGCGTGCGCCCGGTGGCCACCAGCAGGTGCGAGCCACGCAGCGTCCGTTCGCCGTCGGGGGTGCGCACGCTCAGCTCGATCTGGCCGTTGTGCTGGCGCACCGCCACCGCTGCCGTGTCCGTCAAAATCTCAATTCCGTCGTCCCGCAGCACCGCTGCCAGGGCCTCGGCAATGTCGTCGTCTTCGCGGGCGAGCAACTGGGCACCCCGCTGCACAATCGTCACCTGGCTGCCAAAGCGCCGGAAGGCCTGGCCAAACTCGACCCCGATGTAGCCACCCCCCAGCACCAACAACTGTTCGGGCACCACGTCCAGCTCCATCACCGTGGTTGAGTTGAGGGTCGGCACATGCTCGCTGCCCGGCACACCGGTCGGGGCTGGGCGGGCACCGACGTTGATCACAATCGTCTCAGCGCTGATCTGCTGGCTGCTACCGTCGTTCATCTGCAGAACCAGCGTTTTTGGCCCCGCGAAGCTGGCCTCGCCCCGCAAGAGACTCACGCCCGCTTGCTCGATCTGCCGTTCGCCGCTGGAGCGAAAGCTTTCAACAATCGCTCGTTTGCGCTGCCGCACCTGCGCCATGTCCACTGTCACCGGGCCGTGTTGCACGCCGTAGTCGGCGGCGCGGCGGGCCAGGTAAGCCACGCGGGCGCTGGCAATCATTGTTTTGGACGGCGTGCAGCCTTCGTTAATGCATGTGCCGCCCACATGTTCCCGTTCCACCAGGGCCACCCGCCGCCCGGCCTGCGCTAGCGCCACCGTCAGCGGTTTGGCCGCCTGCCCCGAACCGATCATGACCACATCGTACTGGTTTTGCATAGTTTACGATTTACGAATTACGAGTTATAACAGTTATGGTACCACACGGCGCAAGCTCGGGTTGTTGTAATGTAATACATTGTCACCCCGAGCGAAGCGAGGAGTCTTCAATGCAGGGCAATGCCGATTCCTCCCTGCGGTCGGAATGACAAGGAATAGCATGGTGGACAACGAAACCTCTTAACTGCTCAGGAGGCTAGCACCTCCGACACGAGTCCGTAGATTGAGGACAAGCTTTGCGGCCTTCGCGCCCTTCGTGGATCATTCACCATGCAGATCACCCAGAATCGAACGGGCCACGTCCAGCGCTGCCTCCGGTTTGCCGACGGCGCGGGCCTGGGCGGCCATGGCCGCCAGCCGTTCGGGCTGGTTGAGCAGGTGCAGGGCGGCGGGCGGCACCGTTTCGGGCATGCGCAGCTGGATGCCCGCCCCGGCCCCGGCCACCACGTCGGCGTTCCATTCCTCCTGTCCCGGCAGCGGGTCAATAATAATCATCGGCGTG
>JALONX010000410.1 GCA_025454695.1 Chloroflexaceae bacterium | reverse complement strand
ATTGCTGCTGAAGCTGTAGGTGGCCGTGGCTGCGTTGTAGTTCAGCGTGCCCGCGTAGGTTCTGGTCGCAAAACGGCGCTGGCCGTTCAGCTCCTGGCGCATCACCAGCATCTCCTGACCTTGCAAGGTTGGCACCCGAATGTCGGAGATGGAGACCACAAAGCCCACATCATCCGTGCCGTCGTTGATGCGGCCAGCCAGGTAGCGCCACTCCATCAGCTGAGTGGGCACGGTGCTGGGTCGCCAGCGCTCCAACCGGGCATCGGCGGCGCGAGCGGCGGGGTGGGCCGAGGCCCCAAACAGCGCGGCGGCAAAACCGCCACTGAGGGTGAGAAAGGTACGGCGATCCATGTTCGAGTTACGAATTACGAATTACGAGTTACGAGTTAAAAGCCGGAAGAAACATAACTTACCAATCATCTTGTCATCTTGTCTCTGCGCCTCTGCGCCTCTGCGCCTCTGCGTTGCTGTCCGGTCAATCTGCAATCTGCCAATCTGCAATCTGCAATCACCCTCTGTCTCTGCATTTCTGCGTTTCTGCATCAAAAATAGTCCGAGTGGAACGGGGCCAGACCAGTGAAGAGCCGATCCAGCAGGGCCAGGGCCGGGCGATTTTCTACATGCAGCAGCCCGAAGGCGGCGGCGGTGCGGGGCCGCAGCAGGCGGGTGTAGAGCTGGGCCAGCACCCGCACATCGCAGCGCAGCTCTGCCGGGCTGCCCTCGGCCAGCCGTTGCACATGGATGTGCCCATCGGCCAGTTCCAGGGCGAAGGTGGCCTGGTTGTGGGCCAGCCAGTCATCGGTTATGGCGATGGTACAACGCCCGCTCAGCTCGACGGGTGGCGGGAAGCTGGCCAGCGCCCCGGCCACATCCACCAGCCGTAGCATACCATACGGTTCAATCGTGCAGCCAAGCGGATCGGCCATCAGCAGGTTCACGGGCGCATCTGCCGGGGCACGAAAGACCACCTCGGCACACTGTGAGTCGTGGTCGGACAGAAAGGCGAAGAGCTGCGAACGGGCCTCCGGGTCAAGCGCCACCATTTCACGGCAAAGCAACTGGCGTTGCGCCTGGTCGCCAGGGCCAAAGCGGTAGATGGTGTAGGCCCGCCCGCGCCCGCCAGTGTCGCGCCAGATGAAGGCGTAGTAACGGTCGTTTTTGTTCCAACCCGCCAGCACTTCCGTTTGCCACCAGGCTTCGTCCCGCAGCAGCGGCCCAAAACGGCCCCGCATAGCGCCCATGTAAATCTGGTTCAGTTCGGCGATGGACTCACGGCCCACTTCCACAAAGCTGCCGGGCAATTTGGGGAAATGGGCAAATAGTGCGGGCGAGCCGCGATAGGTGCGCCGTTCCAGGGCGGCAGCCCAACCATAGCGGTGGTAGAACGAGGCTTTGAAGGGAAAGAGCAGACAGAGCGGCGTGCCCGACCCCTGCATTTCCGCGCAGACGTGGCGCAACAAGGCGGCAGTGTAGCCCCGGCGGCGGTGCTGTGGTGGCACGGCCACGCTGCCAATGCCACCGCAGGCAATCGCTTTGTTGCCAACACCCGTCATCAGCTGCAACGGAAAGAGCTGCAACTGGGCCACATGCTGCCCATCCACAAACAGCCCCCGCAGTTGCGCCAGAAACTCCGGCGTCACCTTACCACGGTCAGGCGATACGTCAAACGCCTGCGCGTCCAGGTGCAAAAAGGCATCAATATCAGCTTCGGTGAGAGAACGGTAGTCCATAGACGAGTTACGAGTTACGAGTTACGAGTTACCGGACAGAAACGCAGAGACGCTGAGACGCAGAGGCGCAGAGTATTCAGGTTACGCAGTGCGCAGTACGTAGCACGCAGTCACCGTGTCATCTTGTCACCGTGTCACCGTGTCATCTTGTCAGGCTTCTCCACCAGCAAAAAGTAGCTGCCGCAGCGCATCCAGCCGAAGAGGCGCAGGTCGAGTTCCATCAGCAGGGTGATGGCGAGCAGGGCGTAGTAGACCAGGCCCCTGGTTTGCAAACGGCCCCGCATGCGCTGCCGGGCACGGATTTCGCGGGCGGTGCCGTCGGAATTGGGAGTTGAGAGTTGAGAGTTGAGAGTTGAGAGTTGAGAGTTCGGATTTTGGATTTTGGATTGCACAGAGTGCTGAGTACTTAGTGCTGAGTGCTGAGCGTTCTCTTTCCCCTGCGTCTCTGCGTCTCTGCGTCTCTGCGTTCCTTGTCCGGTTGCGGCCTCCCGTCTTTGGTCGGGTTTGTTCCTGCCCAGCACGGCCTCGCCCAGCTTCATCAGCACATGTTCCACAAAGGTGGTGAAGAGGCTGTTCCAGAAGATGACCCGCACCGGGCGCAGCCCGGCCCCGTGCATCGCATCCAGCACATCGTCCCAGCTTTCCAGGGCTTTAAGATGGTCGGACTTGCGGCGGGCCTCGCGCTGGAAGTCGTAGACTCCGGCCTTGACAAACAGCCGCCCCAGCCGCCGCGACAGGTTGATGATGGGTTGAATGGGCGACATTTCGCGGGTGTTGGAGAAGATCAGCATGCGCCCGCCGGGCCGCAGCACCCGCGCCGTTTCGCGCAGGTAGGCGTCAATCACATCGCGGGGGAAGTGTTCGAGAATGTCAATCGAGAAGGACTTGTCAATCGTATTGTCGGCAAAGGGCAGCACCCGTGAGTCGGCTTTGGCCAGGGCCACCTGGCGCAGGGCTTCGTCGGCGAAGAGCGTTGCCGGGTCGCTGCCCACCATGAGGCCGACGCGGTGGGCGTTCCAGACGGCGTGTTTGGCGGTGCCGCAGCCGTTATCGAGCGCCACATCGGTGGGCTGGAAGTCGAGCAGGCGAGCGAGGGTGCGGTCGCGCACGCCAGCGGCCAGCAGGGCCGGGGCCAGTTCGCGGTAGTCCAGCTCCTCGGCCAGTTCCTCTTCTTCGGAGACATATTTCGAGGTGTAATCAAACTGCGCACCCCGTGGCATCAAGTCAATATAGCCCTGGTGGATGGGGTAGCTGCTGCGGCAGCATGCACAATCAACACCGCCCTGGTGGACGTAGAGCTGCTGCGAGCCACAGGTTGGGCATTGCAGAATGGAAAAAAGTTTACGTGGAACCATGTGAAATTAAGAGTTGAGAATTGAGAATTGAGAACTAGACTCGTACTGCGTACTGCGTACTGCGTACTACGTAACGGGCAATGCATGCGTTGCGAGCATTACGGACTACGGACTACGGATTACGGATTACGCATCACGCATCACGCATCACGCTTCACGCTTCACGCTTCACGTTTCACGTTTCACGTTTCACGCTTCACGCTTCACGCTTCACGCTTCACGCATCACGCATCACGTTTTACGTTTTACGTTTCACGCATCACGCTTCACGCTTCACGCATCACGCATCACGCATCACGCATCACGTTTCACATTTCACGCATCACGGATTACGCATCACGTTTCACGCATCACGCATCACGTTTCACGTTTCACGCTTCACGCTTCACGTTTTACGCATCACGGATTACGGATTACGCATCACGCTTCACGTTTTCTGTCGTAGTGCGCCAGCGCCGGGCTACGTCGCGGGCGAGCAGGGCATCGTAGATCAGCAGGAAGAGACCCTGGACGGCGATGCCCAGGCCCATGCCCCGGCGACCAGGCCGGTCGGCATATCTGGCGGCGGTGAAGAGGCCACTGGCAATGTAGAGCACGTCCAGCCCGGCGTTGATGAGCAGAATCTGGCGGAAGCGGTTGGCTTCCTTGTGCATGGCCTCGTCGTTGAGTTGACCGATGGCGTAGCGAGCGGCCTTTTTGCGTGTACCCCGACGGCCAAAAACGGCCAGGGCGGCGTCAATCGCGCCCCAGCTGAAGGCCTGCATGCCAAACTGCCGCCAGAAGGCGCTGGGAACCAGCAGCAGCAGCAACCCGCCGATGCTATTGCCCACACCCCAACCCAACAGAATGCCGAGTTTGTCGTATTGATAACGGAAGAAGTTGTTCATATGGCGATTGATGATTGACGCTACCCGTAAGGGCGGCGCGAAGCGCTTTTGACGATTGACCAAACAGAAACGCAGAGACGCGAAGGCGCAGAGATGCAAAGCATTCAGATTACGCAGTACGGAGTACGTAGCACGCAGTCACCCTGTCACCGTGTTACTGCCGCCGTGTGACCCACAGCGCCACCATGCCACCCAGCAGGAGCAAGGCCACCGCACCACCCAATGCAATCACGATGAGTGACACTGCGCCAAACCCCGTGTCGCCGGAGCGAGGCAGCGTAGCAGCGGGGGTGGCGGTTGCGCCAGCAGCGGGGGCGGGCGCTGCGCCAGGCACCACCGGCTGCTGCCCAGCAGCGGTAGTGATTTCTGCGATAACCTGGGGCGAGGGGCGGGCCACCGCGTCGAACTGGCTGGCGTAGAAGGCTTGCAGGCCCTGGGCCGGGTCGCCGCTGGCGTAGAAGATCAGCCGGTTGCCCACCTGCACCTCGGAGCGGCACAATGATGATGGCCCGAAGCCAGTGATAGTAACCTGGGCCGGGCCGCTGCCCTTCAGGTACTGCACCACGTCAACGGTAGCGGTGTCGGGCACGGGTGCGCCGGTGAGTTCGGTGTTGGACGTGGCGGACACCGTGCCTTCCAGCACCACCTGCGCCCGGTTGGTGCGATCAGCCGGGGTGAGCCGGGGCAGGCCCCCAGGCGGCGGGGTGCAGGCGTAGGCCGGGGCGGGGGCGAGCAGCAGGGCGGCCCATGCACATGTGAGCAGGGCGAGCATTCCAAACAGGCGTTTTGTCACAGCGTCCTCCCATCACCATTCCGGCCCTCCATCATACCAGAAAGTAGGGAACACAATGTCACCGCCGAGAGCGCAAAGATTTCTTTTTTACCACGGAGGTCACGCAGGACGCAGCGGTCTTCTTCACGTTTCTGCTTCCTCCGCGCTCTCCGCGTCCTCCGCGGTGAAATAAATCACCTTGGCGTGCTCGGCGGTGCATGCGAACACGAGCTAGGGATTCGGGTCGTTCCAGTAGCTCACCAGCTGGCCCTGGGGGTTGTAGAGTGCGCCGTCGTCCTTGTCATTGTTTGACCAGATGGTGCCCTGGGGGCCTGGGAATTCGCGCGTTTCATTCGGGGCTAGCGTGCCGCCAATGGGATGCTGCTGGTTGCCACGGATGCTGCACATGATCCAGCCGTCCAGACTCACCGCTTCGTTGCTGACATTTTGCAGCGTCACGATTTCTCGTCCCTTATCCACACCCACAATGCGAACCGGGAAGTTCGGTGCGCTAGCGGCATTGGGGTCGGCCTGACAGTTGTTGTAGGAGGGGGGCAACTGCTGCGGTGGCGCGGGCGGCTGGGGCACGGCGGGCGGCTGGGGCGCGGCACCGCGCCCGTTCAGCACCTCACGGCCAAGCAGCCCCAGCAGCACCTGGAAGGCCGGGGCCTGGTCGGGATGAAACTCGAAGCGGCGGCGCTCGAAATACTGCACGCTGAGTGTTTTGCCTTCAATCGTCGTCTGGAACTCTGGCGTCACCGGGTAGCCGAAGCGCTCCAGGCCGCCGTTTCTGCGCCAATAATCAACAAAAGCGCCGCACACCTGGTAGCCGGTTTGGGGAAAAGCGGCACATCCAGGCTTTGCCGCTTCGTTCGGCCCCTGCTGCCAGGGCGTGCCGAGTTGCTCTAATCGTTCTACCCCCAGCCGCCCGGCGGTCACGGTGCCATCGGCCTGAATTTCCAGCCGGTCGCGCTCGAACCACTGGACTTGCAGCGTGCGCCCTTCCACCGTTTCGGTGGCCTGGGCCGTGATGGGGAAGCCAAACACTGCCAATCCACCATTTCGTTCCCAGTAGGCGCGAATGGGGCCACTGATGCAAAAACCCGTTTCGCTAAAGCAGCGCTCCGTGGTTTGGGCAGCGGCGGGCAGCGGCGTGAACGACAGCGCGAACAGAACGAGCAGAAGCCAACGTACCCTCGTCATACACCCTCCTTGTGTCACTATCCAATAATAGAAACCGATAGGAAGAGTGTATCAATAACGCATTACCACGGCGTTACTAACTT
>JALONX010000409.1 GCA_025454695.1 Chloroflexaceae bacterium | reverse complement strand
AAAGTTTGATTGGGCTGAGGTCTGGTAGCCTGCTCCACCGCCGCCCGTGCCGTTTCCGCCACAGCCTCAGCCGCATTGGTATGTGCTGCTGGCACCTGCTGCAACGTGGCGTTTAACTGCTCGATCAACGCCTGCAAGCGGGCTTTTGTCGAGGCATCACCGTGGGGAGCGCCGCCAATGCGCTGGACGACATTGGTCAGTGTTGAGTTGATATTCAAGATTGCGCCGCTAAAATTGCCGGACATAGTGTACTGATCGCCGCCCACAACCGTACCGCTGCGTTTGTCAATGTTACTCTCTGCGTAAGCGCCGCCACCCGTGTTGACGTTGCGAACGGTGCTGCGTGCGCCATGCGTCACTTCGGTTTTGACGATGTCGCGCCCGGCCACATCGCCAATGTTTACATTGCCAAGGGTGTTCCCACTGCCGAAGTTGATCCCGCCCCGCTGGCCGCTTTCGGTTCGCTGCGTCACCGTTACATTGCCGTGGACATCACCGGAGATAGCCGCACCGACCTGGGCGTTGTCGCCAATGGTCTGCTGATGCTGGCGCAGCATCGCCTGCGCATAGGCCGGGTTGACCTCCCGCACGGCGGTACCTGCGGGTGGGGTGGCGGCGCTCTCGAAGCTGCCCAGCGTTGTCGCCCCCCGGTAGAGCGCCACCGCAAACGGCCCCACGCCTTTCAAAATCGTCAATTCTGGCTCTTGTTTCTCGCCATAGCGCTGGCGTACCGCCGCCGGGATACGCCGACTGACGGCGTCATCAAGGGCGTAGTAGAGATGGGTGTAGAGATCAAACACACTGATGTAGCCCCGCTGGCTGCTGACTCCGTGGCCCTGGAGACCGTCCACGAGGGCCTGGGTAAACAGGGTCAGCGGGCCAGGGCCAACAAAAGCGAACTGCTGGTCGCGGCAGGCGCTGATAATCACCCGCCCCTCGCCGGTGCCGAGCAAGGCCGCAGCGATTGCTGGGGGCAGCGGCGTGCCGGTTGGCATCGCTTCAGCAGGTGCCAGCACCGGCGAGAGTTCGCCGGAATGACAGGCATTCACGATCAGCAGCAGTCGTTTTGCTTTCATGGCCCGCAGTTTGGCAATCAGCTCAGCCTCACGCACGCCACTGCCGACGGCCACCTTCGCCCCAACCAGGCGCGTGTCGTGGGTGGTCAGGTAATAGCCATCGTCGCCGTAGTGGCCATGCCCGGCGTAGAAAATGAACACCGTAGCGTTCTCGCTGACCTGTGCTGCCAGATTGTCCAGGGCTGCCAGCACACCCGCACGGCTTGCAGCAGCATCCGACAGGAGCGTCACCTGTTCCGGCGGGTAGCCACAGGCCTGGGGGTCACGCAGCACGGCGGCCACTGCGTTCGCATCGGCAACGGTGATAGGCACGTTGAGACTCGGTGCATTGGCGTAGCTGCCAACACCAATAAGCAGGGCGTGAGCGGTGGCGAAGGGCATAGATCTCTTCCTCCTAATTGCAGCTACATAGCAGTGGACAGTGTAGGTACATGGTCTATCCGTCCTATTGGTAAGGTCTAGGGGCTATAGGTAGTATAGCAAACTCTGACTGGTTGTAAAGAGCTTGCGCTGTAGAAATCTGGTTAAGTTTGTTGTTCTGCCAACCGCTACCTGGCAAAGCGCGGGGTGCAAGGGAGAGATGCAAACACGAGGGAAACAAATCAACAGAGAGACAACGACGAGTACCGAGCTTGCTCAAACAACAACGGGCGCGATCCGAACTTCACGTTCCCACCGCGCCCGCTGCATGAATGCTGAAACAGGAAGAACTACCGCTCTGCATCAGTGAAATCGGCACCGAGGAACTCTGCCTCGGAGAGACCTGCACCTTTGAGCTTGGCGCGACGGAAGCTTGAGCCGGTGAAACGACCTTTGAGCTTGGCCCCTGAAAGATCAGCATCGCTGAAATCGCTGCCGACGAAGATCCAGGCGGCAATACTTTTTCATTACATGTTGTTTCGTCCAGTAACCTTCTGGTGCATCGTGTCTAAACCGATTACCCGAAGATACAGTTAGTAAATATAGCCTCTGACGTGTCCGCATAGGTCAAATCTGCACCAGTAAACTTCACGCCGATAAACTTGCCTTTTAATGTGGCATTACGTAGGTTCGCACCCGAAAAATCGTGCCCAACAAAGGTGTTGATCAGTAACCAGCCAGCCAGGTTTGCATTACGATAATCTCTGTTGGGCGACTCTGAGCCATCCAGAGTGTACCTCATACGTGTACCTCACGTAAAACAATCATGTGTTCTAAACAATAAAAAATTCACCATCGTTTACTGCTTCTCCCACAATATTATCAGCCTAATTGTTCATGTTATTGTATCATCCTCGCCGTGTTGTAACACGTCGCCTTCATAGAAGCGGCGCATCGCTTCTGGATCATTGAGATCAAAGCCGCTTGCACGGGCCGCACGCAGGTCGCCAGCCAGCCAAAAGCGTCCGTCATAACGGGTGCCATCGGGCATAACGCTGCGGTAGAGCCGTGTCAATGTGCGAAGTTGCGCTTCCGTGATGGTGGCCCCTTCTAGATCAACACCATCAAAAATCGCGCCAGACAGATCGGCACCACTGAAGTCTACATGGCGGAAACTGGTCTGGAAGAACTCCCCGCTGATGCGGCTGTGCTGGCAGTTTGCGCCAGCAAAGGTGCCACGATAGAAATCGCCGCTGATGCGGGCGTAACGCAGCATGGCCCGTTCCAGGCACACCTCCACAAAGCTCCCACTCAGGTCTGCCCCGAGCAGATCACCCTGACTCATATCGGTTTCCAGAAATCCCCCACTCAACTGGGCAAAGCGGAGTTGGCTCGCTTCTACGGGGAGTTCCTGAATTTTTTCTTCCGATAAGGTATGCACCTCACGACCATCGGGCAGAGTCGCTCTGCTCTGGCGTTCCATGGCTGCAAGTTGTTCATCGCTCAAAGCACAGGAACGAAAATCGGCCCCGTCGGCAATGGCCTGGTGGAAGATAGTGCCAGCAACCACCGCCCCCGCCAGTCTCGCCCCTGTCAAGTTCGCTTCAGTCAGGTCGGCGTCAGTCAGATCAGCTTCTTCCAGGCAGGCTCCCGCCAGGTTTGCACGGTGTAGGTTAGCCCCCTGGAGTTGGGCTTTGCGCAGATCGGCCTTACGCAGATCGGCCCCATGCATGTTGGCCTGATGCAACACCGCCCGGTATAACACCGCCCGCCGCATGCATGCTCCAGCAAATTGTGTTTGGCTGAGCTGTGCCTCGGTCAACACAGCTGCCCGCAGGTCGGCCCGTTCAAACGAGGCGTAGTGAGCAACCATGCTGCTCCCGTCAGCAGCCCGCAAATTCGTCTCATCAAAGGTACTGTAGGATGCGTCAGCCCCACGTAACACCGCTGCTCGTGCATCTGTCCAACGTACTGGTAGGTCGCGCAGGTCGCATCCTTCTGCTTCAACCGCTCGCAAATCTTTACGGTTAAATCCCACCGCTCCCCGATCTTGTGTGCGGAACATACCCACTGGGCGATCCCAGCGCTTCACCCTGGAATGGTCGGCGGGAATGGGCTGGTTCGCTGCCTGACGAATAGCTGTTTCCAGCTCCCTGGTATCACACTGGAGTTTGCCGCTGATATGTGCGCCCGCCCATTCAACATCCTGGAGTTCTGCGCCCTCCAGCCTCAAGTTGTGAAGATACGCGCCCGCGAAGCGCACGCCAGTCAAAATGGCCCCCCGAAAATCTATATCTTCCAATGTTGCGCCACTGAAATTGGCCTGGCGCAGGTCGCAGTTCCGCAAATCCACCGTTTCAAGTACGGCACCCTGAAAGTCTACATAGGGCAATTCGGCATTGCGGAGGTAGACATGGCGGAGGAGCGCTGCCTGGAGGATTGAGCTGTGCCACTGACTACGCCGCACATCACACCCTACCCAGACACTATTGCGAAAATCGCAGCGCACAAATTGTGCGCCCACGGCATCTACGTGAAGACAAATCAGGTCAGGAGCCAGCACACCAATCCAGGCTGCATCACTCAAAGCCATGTGAGCAAAGGTTCCATCCACAATACGGCCTGAAAGGATATTCAGGCTGAATTCGCACTTCTCTGCCTGAGTCAGCGCTTTGTCTACAGCATAGCCATCCTGTACCACGGCACTGGTTTGGATCACTGGAGTCTCATCGTGACGATCAGCACGTACAATCCAGTTGGATGTTGTCAGCAACAGTTCCACTTGCGCCATGTGAACGTGGCCTTGTTTCCAGATTAATGGTTCCTCAAGCACCCCCATGGTCATGTCCAACTTCATCTCAAATGCATTGGCGGTTAACTGAATGACCAGGTCAAAGGTAGCATAGCGGGCAAAACGAAAAAGTATATTCCAGACTGCATATTCCCTGGCCCAGGTTAGCACTCGCTTGATATGAGGCAGGTCATTCAGTATTGCATTGCGAAACTGAAGTACATAGTCGGGTGATAGGGCTGAGAGTTGGGTCGGCATAGGTGGCTGCTGCTGGCTGGTTGTTTGCAGGCGTTGCTCAAGGTCAGCACATGTGTCAAGCAGGTGGCGGGCAAGGAGATGAAACGCTGCCTGGGTAAAGGGCGTTTCTTGTTGATATTTATCAAACCGTTGTTGTACTAAGCAGCGAACATAGCAAGACATTTTGTATTTTTGTGACTCTATATGTATAAGAACTCCGCGTTCTACCAGGAAATCCAATACTTCTTGAATTTCTTCCTCAGATTGCAGGCATATAGACATCAGCTGGTCTTTTGACCAACTGCTCTTGCCGAACACACCTAGCATGGTAACAATGAACTGCCGCGATAGTGAAAGATCGGCAAGAGCTTCAGCGAAATATTTGTCTTCCTCAATTTTATAAGGAAATTTTTGACTAGAAAGCAGTTCTTCTAGATAATCAACTGGTTTTTTCTTCTTATTAGATATTAAATTAGAAGTGAATAATAACAGCTTTGGCTCAAATGCGCATTCTTCTGCAATGCAATTTAATGTGTCAATGTTGTTTTGAACCAAGGTATTGGGCAATGATTTATTAAATAAACTAATGGTTTCATCTCTTGAAAAACTACCCAATTCCAGCTTGGCTAAACTTCTGAAAGAAGGGTATTTTTCTATAGCCAAATTGGTAGTGATACAAATGAGACGAACGTTGTCATTGAGTACTGTATTAAGAGGCAGGACTTCTTGGAGTTGTTGTGTTGTGGGAACCTGATCTAATACCACACAGATGCGCCCCTTCGCCTGGCGCACCAATTGCCAGAAGGCCGCTGCAAGCGAGAGTACTTTATCATGTTGGACGGTGTGCCAATTAGAATCGAGCGCAGCGAGAAAGTGATGCAACAGCTCTGCTGGTTTAGATTTGCTCAAGTCGCCCCACAAGAAACCGCCGGGGAAATCCTGGAGAGTGAACTGGTTGATGACATGGGCAACCAGGGCCGTTTTGCCGCACCCCAGTGGGCCTTGCACAAGAGTGATCACCGAGTTGTCTTGCTGGTATAGCCCGGCTTTCAGCTGTTGTTCCAGGGCCTCTCGTGGCACATATGGCTGGGGCGGGGCTGGTTTTTGTTCCGGTATGTGCAGTTCTTTCTGGGGATTAATGTTAATGAAGGTACGATTGTCAATATTCCCTTCCGCATAAGATCCGCCTTCGGTAGAAACATTACGAATATTCCTGGAATTAGAAGCGGGGTCGCTCATACACCTGGCCTGTGCAGTTATTCAGCGGCGGCTACTACAAAGGTAAGTATAACAAATGTGTCAAGAGTTGTTAAATATTCGTGAAGAGTTGTAAGAACACGAGCAAACCGTACAGTCAACCCTCTACCCGCTCTACCGCCCTGCCCGATGCGGCGAGCAGCGCATGAGCCGCATGGTGGCCGCACATGCCGTGGACACCCGCGCCCGGTGGCGTGGACGACGAGCAGAGGTAGATGCCCAGGGCTGGGGTGCGGTGGGGGTGCAGGCTCAGCGTCGGGCGGGTGAGCAGTTGCCGCCAGTCGGGTAGCCCGCCGCTAATGTCGCCGCCGATGAGAT
>JALONX010000408.1 GCA_025454695.1 Chloroflexaceae bacterium | reverse complement strand
GACGTTACAAGACGTACCCGGCTTCCTGCCTGGCACCAACCAGGAATATGGCGCGATTATCCGCAACGGCGCACGGATGATTTACGCCTACTCTGAGGCCACCGTGCCCAAGTTGATGCTGATTCTGCGCAAGAGCTACGGCGGGGCCTACTGCATGATGAGTAGCAAGGGCCTGCGCAGCGACCTGCTCTACGCCTGGCCCAACGCCGAACTTGCCGTGATGGGGGCCGCTGGCGCGGTCAATATTCTCTTCACCAGCGAGGTGAAAAACGCCGCCGACCCCGCCGCCCGCCGGGCCGAACTGGTGGCCGATTATCAGGAGAAGTTCAACAACCCCTACATCGCCGCCGCCCGTGGCCTGATTGACGACGTGATCGAACCCCGCGACAGCCGCCGCGTCCTCATCCGCGCCCTGGAAGTAACGCTTTCCAAACGCGAACGGCACATACCGAAGAAGCACGGGATTTCGCCAATGTGATTGCAGAATGCAGATTGTAGATTGCAGATTATTTCCGCAATCTACAATCTGCACTACCGAGGTTCTTATGTTCAACAAGGTACTTATTGCCAACCGTGGCGAGATTGCCGTTCGCATCATTCGCACCTGCCGCGACATGGGCCTGCAAACGGTGGCGCTCTACGAGCAGGCCGATCTCGGCTCGTTGCATGTGCGGCTCTCCGACGAGAGCGTGCCGCTAACAACCGAGGCAGGCTTCACCGACCACGCCGCCATTTTGCAGATCGCCCGTGAGCTAGGGGCCGACGCGATTCACCCCGGCTACGGCTTTCTGGCCGAGGAGCCGTCGTTTATCCGCGAGTGTGCGGAAGCCGGGATTGCCTTTGTTGGCCCGCCTGCCGAGGTGGTGGCTACACTGCACGACAAGATCGGTGCCCAGGAACGGGCGCGGGAGGCGGGCTTCACCGTGCCGCGCCATTCGGGCCGGGCCTACGGGCCAGAGGAACTAGACGAACTGCGGGCCGAAGCCGAGCGCATCGGCTACCCCCTGGTGGTCAAGTCGGTGAGCGGCGGGCGGGGCAGTGGCACGCGCCTGGTGCGCAGCGCCGACCAGCTTGAGCCGATGGTGCGCCAGGCCGAAACGGCTGCCGCTGCTGTGTTTGGCAGCCCGGCGGTCTACCTCGAACAGGCTATTCTGCCTTCCCACTATGTTGAGGTGCAACTACTGGCCGACTCGCATGGCACCATCGTCCACCTGGGCGAACGAGACGGTTCCATCCAGCGCAACAACCAGAAGCTTCTGGAAGAATCGCCCGCGCCCTACCTGAGCCAGACTCAGCGCGAAAACATCTGGCGGCTAGCGATTGAGCTGGCCCGGCTGTTTGGCTGCCAGGGCGCATGTTCGGTGGAATTTGTAGTAGATCGGGACGGCCAGCCCTACTTCACCGAGATCAAGGCCCGCATTCAGGTCGAACACCCGGTCTCGGAAATGGTCTCGCAGATTGACATTGTGCGCGAGCAGCTGCGCATTGCCGCCGGGGAGCCGCTGGGCTACAAGCAGTCCGACATTCAGCTGCGGGGCTGGGCTATGCAGTGCCGCATCAACGCTGAAGACCCCTGGAACCGCTTTTTGCCCAGTCCGGGCCGCCTGCGCCTGTTCCGCGCCCCCGGCGGGCCAGGCGTGCGGGTAGACACCTACGCCTACAGCAGCTGCGACATTCCCGCCCGCTACGACCCGGTGTTTGCCAAGCTGGCGGTGTGGGGCGAAAACCGCTTCGAGTGCATCATGCGGACGCGGCGGGCGCTGGAGGATTTCGCCATCAGTGGCATTCAAACCAATCTGCCGCTGCACCAGCGGGTGATCAGCGCGGCGGACTTTTTGCGGGGCGACTACACCACCGAGTTTAGCCGCCGCCCGCTGCTGGATGCGCTGGCGGTAGAGGAAGACCGCCGTAACCTGGCCGTGGCCGCCGCCATCGCCTACGCCGCCCGCAACGCCGTGGCCCGCGCCGCCACGCCCGAACGGGTACTCACTGGCTGGCACCGGGGGGCGAGGAAATTGCCTGAGTGAACAGTTGGCAGTTGGCAGTTGGCAGTTAACGCAGAGACGCAGAGACACGGAGACGCAAAGACAAGGTGACAAGGTGACAAGGTGACAAGGTGACAAGGTGACAAGGTGATGAACGTACCGGGCCTGTTCTCGGCCTCTGCGTCGCTCTTAACCCCTAACCCCTAACCCTTAACCCCTAACAACTATGAGCAAAATCAACGTAACTATAGACGGCCAGAGCTACGAGGTGGAGGTTGACCTGAACCAGCGCGACGGGGCCGAACTGACGGTCACGGTCAACGGCGAGCCGCTCAAGGTCACCATTCCCGACCCGGATCATCCCGAGAACATGGAGTGGATTCTGATCGGCCACCGGCCCTACGAAATCACGGTTGACCGTAACTTGCGCTGGATTCGCTCCTTCACCGGCATGCACACCCTGGACGTGCGCGACCGGGAAGCCACCGTGAGTCGGCCCATTAGCGGCGACGGGCGGGTGAAAGCGCCTATCCCCGGCACGGTGACGCGGGTGCTGGTGGAAGAGGGCCAGCAGGTGGAGGCGGGCCAGCCGCTGGTGCTGGTGGAAGCGATGAAGATGGAGAACGAAATCCGCGCCACCCGTGCAGGCAGCGTCAGCGCGGTGCATGTCAAAGCCGGGCAAGACGTAAAGCTAGGCGTGATGATGATTGAGATTGGGTAGCTGTGTAGTGCGGACTTCAGTCCGCGTATTGTGCCACAACGGCCCATTGCGGCGCTGCTGCAATGGGCTACTGCTACGAGAGCATCGCAGATTCCTCACTTCGTTCGGAATGACAATGCCTACGTTGCCCCTTTAGGCTTTCATTGTCACCGCCATGCTCCCACTGTCACCCTGAACAAAGTGAAGGGTCTTCCATGCCACCACAGCGCAGCTTCCTCACGCCGTTCGGAATGACAATGAAGATCATTGCTTGCTCCAATGTCGTCCAGTGCAATAACACTGTAGAGACGCCCCGGCGGGGCGTCTCTACAGTGTAAGGCGATGCAATTGCAATGCATTGCTGTGCGAATACGATGTTTTCTTCGCTGGCAGGTGTGCGGCGGGGCGCAGACTGATGGACTTTAATTTTTATTCGAGTATAAAATGTCCCGTAGTTGCGCAATGTATTACGCGTTCCGGCTACTGGAGCGATAATGGAGTTTTACAAAAAGAACCGGACACGCGGTGCCGCCCTAGCCACCGAATGAATTCGGCGTCTGAAAGCCTTAAACACGCTGAAGCGTGTTGCACCAGGGGTGTCCGAGATAATTTGTAAAGACCCATAATCGCGCCGCTACATCGTAGTATTGATTTAATTATTAAACTCCATTAGTCCGCACTACGCTCGCCTCCCCAATCGCCCACCTCCGATCCCTCGCACAGAACGATTGCGCCCCTGTAACACCCTGTTGCTGGATTGTTATGCTGGGTTTCCCCTCACTTGCTACACTTGGGTTGGCCCGGCGTATTGGAGCTGCGCCGCTACATGCTGCATCGGGTTGCACGGTGCGACGCTGAGCCTCATCCAACACCCTGCTCTGCATACAACAACGCCCCGCTCTGCCTGTACTGATGGACAACCTTCCGCAAGCTCCTGTGAATGGACGCCTATGCAGACCGCCTTTCTGGGGATTGATGTCGGTTCGACGACGGTGAAGGTCGTGGCAGTTGCCCCCGACGGGCGGCTGCTCGCCCAGCGCTATAGCCGCGCCAATGGGCGGCCCCGCCAGACCCTGCTGCGGCTGGTGGAGGAGGTGCTGGCGGAGGGGCAGATCGGCACGGTTGCCGGGGTGGGACTCACCGGCTCTGGCGGCGGGCCAATCGCCCAGATCATCGGTTGCCGCCACCTCAACGAACTGGTGGCCCAGACCCAGGCGGTGGGAGCCTTCTACCGCCATGCTCGCACGGTAATCGAGATCGGCGGCCAGGACAGCAAATTCCTGGCGCTGGCGTGGGATGAGGCCGCCGCCACCATGCAGCTGGTGGATTTTGCGATGAACTCGCTCTGCGCAGCGGGCACTGGCTCCTTTCTCGACCAGCAGGCCGAACGGCTGGGCATCGCCATTGAGGGCGAGTTTGCCGAACTGGCCCTGCAAGCCGCCCGGCCCGCCCGCATCGCCGGGCGCTGCACCGTGTTCGCCAAGTCCGACATGATCCACCTCCAGCAGAAGGGCACGCCGCTGGCCGATATTCTGGCCGGGCTGTGCCTGGCGCTGGCCCGCAACTTCAAAAGTGTGGTCGCCAAAGGCAAACAGTTCACCCCGCCGATCCTTTTCCAGGGTGGCGTAGCCTACAACCGCGCCGTGGTGCGGGCCTTTGAAACGGTGCTGGGGTTGGAGCCAGGCCAGATCATCGTGCCAGAACATCATCACCTGATGGCAGCCCTTGGCACGGCCCTGGTGGCCATACACGACGCCGCCAGGGGCACGCTGGCCCCCTTCGCCGGGTTCGCCGCCCTGGAAGCCGACGTGCAGCGCCACGGCCACATGGGCAAAACCATGCCACCCCTGCGCCGCCCGGAGGCGGCACCTACGGGCTACAGCACCGCGTTTATTCCTGCCGACTTTATCACCACCCAGACTCCCGCCCTGCCAGCCTACTTGGGGATTGATGTTGGCTCCATCAGCACCAACGTGGTGCTGGTGGATGAAGTTGGCCAGGTGCTGGCCCGCCGCTATCTGCCTACCGCTGGACGCCCGCTGGAAGCGGTGCGCCGGGGCCTGCTGGAGATTGGCACCGAAGTAGGGACAACTGTGCGAGTCTGCGGGGTGGGCACCACCGGCTCGGGTCGCTACCTCAGCGCCGATTTTGTGGGGGCCGACGCGGTGCGCAACGAGATTACCGCCCAGGCCCGCGCTGCCCTGGCGATCAACCCGGCGGTGGACACCATCTTCGAGATCGGCGGGCAGGACAGCAAATACATCAGCCTGCGCCACGGTGCGGTGGTGGATTTTGCCATGAACAACGCCTGCGCCGCCGGAACTGGCTCCTTTCTCGAAGAACAGGCCGACCGCCTCAAGATCAGCATCAGAAACGACTTCAGCGCCATGGCCCTCGCCTCGGACGGCCCGGCCTGCCTGGGCGAACGCTGCACCGTGTTTATGGAGTCGGACATTGTGCATCACCAGCAGCAGGGGGCGCAGCAGGACTCGCTCACGGCGGGGCTGGCCTACGCGGTGGCTCAGAACTACCTCAACCGGGTGGTGAACGGCCAGCCCATCGGCAAAACGATCTTCTTTCAGGGCGGGGTGGCCTGGAACAGCGCCGTGGTGGCCGCCTTCCAGCAGCTCACCGGGCGCAGCATCACCGTGCCGCCCCACCACGATGTCACCGGGGCGATTGGGGCAGCGTTGCTGGCGATGGAGGCGATGGAGGAGCGCCGGGACGAGGGCGAGTTGCCGCCTTCGCGCTTCAAGGGCTTTAACCTGGCCGAGCGCCACTACCAGTCGTCGCTGTTTGAGTGCAAAGCCTGCCCCAACCTGTGTGAAGTCAACAAAGTGGTGATTGACGGCGAGCCGCCCATGTTTTATGGCGCACTCTGCGACCGCTTCGAGGAGGCGGGCCGCAGCCGTAGCCGCCCGGCCAACGAACTGCCCGACCTCTTTGCCGAGCGGAATGCCCTTCTGCTGGGCGACTACGACGCGCCGAGCGGGCCGCGCCAGGGTCGCCTGCGGGTAGCGATGCCCCGTGCGCTGATCTTCTACGACCTCTTTCCCTACTGGCGCACCTTCTTCGCCACGCTGGGCATTGAACTGGTGCTATCGCCAGCAACCAACCCGCAGATCGTCAGCCAGTCGCTGGAACACGCCGCCGAGACATGTTTCCCGGCCAAGCTGATGTACGGCCACGTCCGCAACTTGCAGGACGCCGATGTAGACTTCATCTTTTTGCCCAGCATCGTCAACCGCGAGCAGGTGACAGGCGGGCAGACGCAGAGCAACTACTGCCCCTACGTCCCGGCGGTTTCCTACATGGTGGCCGCGCAGATGGAACTGCTGGCGGGTGGCCCCCGGCTGCTGCTGGCCCC
>JALONX010000407.1 GCA_025454695.1 Chloroflexaceae bacterium | reverse complement strand
CACGGTAGCGATAGCTAGTTAAATGGCTTGACAAAAAGCATGAATCTAGCTCGTTAATA
This sequence comes from Chloroflexaceae bacterium, assembly GCA_025454695.1. GTDB lineage: Bacteria > Chloroflexota > Chloroflexia > Chloroflexales > Chloroflexaceae > JALONX01. The sequence goes on along the minus strand of JALONX010000407.1, from coordinate 5,994 downwards.
ACGGGTTAAGTATCGGTACGCGAAGCACTGATTATTATTGTTCATCGTCATGAGTCCGCGTGTAGGCCGAAACGCGGACGAACGTCCGCACTACGTGTACGATAGACTACGTGTTCCATAGATGGTAAAGTCGCTCTAAACCTTGTCTAAGGAGTTTTTCGTGCCGAAACGCACCGATTTACACACCATTTTGATCATCGGCTCTGGCCCAATTGTGATTGGGCAGGCCTGCGAATTTGACTATTCTGGTGCCCAGGCCTGCAAAGCGCTGCGGGAAGAGGGCTACCGGGTGGTGCTGGTAAACTCCAACCCGGCCACGATTATGACCGACCCCGGCATGGCCGACGCCACCTACATCGAACCGCTCACAGTTGAGAGTCTGGAACAGATTATTGTCAAAGAGCAACCAGACGCTATTCTGCCCACGGTGGGCGGGCAGACGGCCCTGAACCTGGCCGTGGCCCTGGATGAGGCGGGCGTGCTGGCGAAATACAAGGTCGAGCTGATCGGCGCGAAGGTTGAGTCGGTCAAGGTTGCCGAAGATCGGCAACTGTTTAAGGACAAGATGATCGAGATCGGGCTGGAGGTGCCCAAAAGCGGCACGGCCCACACCCTCGACGAGGCCCTGGCGATTGTGGCCCAGACCGGCTTCCCCGCGATCATTCGCCCATCGTTTACGCTGGGTGGGGCGGGCGGCGGCATTGCCTACAATATTGAAGACTTTCGTACCATCATCGAGCGGGGGCTGGATGCCTCGCCCGTGACTCAGGTGCTGGTGGAAGAAAGCGTCATCGGCTGGAAGGAGTTTGAACTGGAGGTGATGCGCGACCGGGCCGACAACGGCGTGATCATCTGTAGCATTGAAAACATTGACGCCATGGGCGTTCACACCGGCGACAGCGTGACCGTGGCCCCGGCGATGACGCTGACCGACCGCGAATACCAGCGCATGCGCGACATGGGCCTGGCAGTGCTGCGGGCCGTTGGCGTGGAAACGGGCGGTTCCAACGTGCAGTTCGCCGTCAACCCCACCGACGGGCGCATCTACGTGATTGAGATGAACCCCCGCGTGAGTCGCTCCTCGGCCCTGGCCAGCAAAGCCACTGGCTTCCCCATCGCCAAAATTGCCGCCAAGCTGGCCGTGGGCTACACGCTGGACGAGCTGCCCAACGACATTACCCGCGAAACGCCGGCCTCGTTTGAGCCGACGCTGGACTACGTGGTGGTCAAAATCCCGCGCTGGACATTCGAGAAATTCCCCGCCGCTGACCAGACCCTGGGCACCGCCATGAAGAGCGTGGGCGAGGTGATGGCGATGGGCCGTACCTTCCCCGAAGCCTTCCAGAAGGCCTGGCGCTCCATGGAGCAGGGCCGGGCCGGTTGGGGAGCCGACGGCAAAGACAGCATTGACCCCGAGCGGCTGCGCGAGCGGCTGATCACACCCGGCCCGGAACGCTTCTTCTACCTGCGCTACGCCCTGCAAAGCGGCATGACGAACGAGCAAGTGGCCGCGATGACCCACATTGACCCCTGGTTTATCGAGCAGGTTGAGGAACTGATCCACATGGAGGGCCGTTTGCGGGCTTTTAGCCTTGCCAACGTGCCGCCCGACCTGCTGCGGCAGGCCAAGCGCATGGGCTACAGCGATGCCCAACTCGCGCATCTGTTAGGTGTGGAAGGCAGGGAGAGCAGGAGACGGGGAGAGCAGGAGCTAGCTAGCAGCGACAGCCGCTCCCCCGCTCCCAACTTCCCACACTCCCTGTCTGCTGATATGGCCGTGCGCGCCCGCCGCAAAGCCCTTGGCATTACGCCCACCTTTCACCGGGTGGACACATGCGCCGCCGAGTTTCCGGCCTTCACGCCCTACTTCTACTCCTCCTACGAAAGCGAGGATGAGTCCGAGCCAACCAGCCGCCGCAAGGTGATTATTCTGGGCAGCGGGCCAAACCGCATCGGTCAGGGCATTGAGTTCGACTACTGCTGCGTGCATGCCGTCTACGGGCTGAAAAAACTCGGCTACGAGACGATTATGGTCAACTGCAACCCGGAAACCGTCTCCACTGACTACGACACCGCCGACCGACTCTATTTCGAGCCGCTGACGCTGGAAGATGTGCTGAATATTGTGGATGTGGAACAGCCCGCCGGGGTGCTGGTGCAGTTCGGCGGGCAGACGCCCCTGAAGCTGGCGCGGGGCCTTGAAGCGGCAGGCGTGCCCATCTGGGGCACCCCGCCCGAAGCGATTGACCTGGCCGAAGACCGGGATCGCTTCGGGGCGCTGCTGGGCGAGATCAGCATTCCAGCCCCGCAGCACGGCAGCGCCAGCAGCTGGGAAGAAGCTCGTGCCGTGGCTCAGCGCATCGGCTATCCGGTGGTGGTGCGGCCTTCCTACGTGCTGGGCGGGCGAGCCATGGCGATTGTCTACGACGACGCGACCCTGGAACGCTACATGCGCGAGGCGGTGCAGGCCTCGCCGGAACACCCGGTGCTGGTGGATCGATTTCTGGAAGACGCCTTTGAGATGGATGTAGACGCCGTTTCCGATGGCGAAACCGTGGTCATCGCCGGGATTATGGAGCAGATCGAGCTGGCCGGGGTGCATAGCGGCGACTCGGCCTGTGTCATCCCGACCTACATGGTGGCCGAACAGCATGTGCAAACCATGCGCGACTACACCGTGCGCCTGGCGCAGGCCCTCGGCGTCGTCGGCCTGATGAACGTGCAGTACGCGATGAAGGACGACGTGGTGTATGTGCTGGAGGTCAACCCCAGGGCTAGCCGCACCATCCCCTTTGTGGCCAAAGCCACTGGCATACCCTGGGCACAAATCGCCGTGCAGTGTGCGGCAGGCTCCCGATTGCAGATTGCAGAAGGCAGATTGCAGATTATTCCATCCGTAGCCAATCTACAATCTACAATCTACAATCTGCAATCCCCCTCGATGTACCATGTGAAAGAAGTCGTGCTGCCCTGGGGTCGCTTCCCCGGCGTGGATACGTTGCTGGGGCCGGAGATGAAATCTACTGGCGAGGCGATGGGCAGCGGAACCACCTTTGGCGAGGCCTTTGCTAAGGCCCAGCTTGGCTGTGGCCAGCGCCTGCCCACGGCGGGCAACGCCTTTCTCAGCGTGAACGACCACGACAAGCAGAACCTCATCCCCATCGCCCGCGAACTGGCCGCCCTCGGCTTTACGCTGCTGGCCACCGGCGGCACAGCGGCAGCGCTGGCAGCGGCAGGCCTGGAGGTGACCACGATCTACAAGGTCAACGAGGGGCGACCGAACGCGGTGGACTATGTGAAAAATAAACAGATTGCCCTGATTGTCAACACGCCGCTGGGCAAGGCCAGCTTCTTCGATGAGGCTGCCATTCGCCGGGCGGCGGTAGCCTATGGCGTACCCGCGCTCACCACGCTGTCGGGCGCGGCGGCGGCGGTGCAGGCCATCCACGCCATGCGCAACGGTGGCTGGACGGTGACCAGCCTGCAAGAGCGAGGGGCGCAGGGTAGTAGGTAGGGCACAGATACACCGTTCTGAATAGCTCTGGTAGACGTTCCGGCGTGTGAGTCCAGAGTATTCAACCAGCTAAACTTTTGAGCCGGGCGGAAGCTTAATGTCAGTTTTTACTGATGTTGAGGAAGTACAACGGAGACGCGATCTTTGTGGAAATGACTCTATGTGCTGCCCATCGCCATCAATGGTTCTACGCTGAGCTGGTTTCACCTATCACTGGAACATGTCGAAAACCAGCAGTTTCGAGTCGGCGAGATTGACCTTAGTCACTTTGGGCCAGTTAGTGCTGGTCGTTTGCCTCCAAGAAATTAATCAATTCTTTATTTAAATCCGACGCGACTTCTAGCGGCAGCGAATGACTCGCGTCTGGCCAAAGTTTCGCTTGAACGTGCTTCACATGTTCGTTTGCGACGGCAACAGCCTTTGTGCTGTCGTGGAGCGTACTTTTGCCCGCCATCGCCACAAACACTGGCATGTTCCAACTTTTTAACTGCTCATTCGATATTTGCTCAGGCGCTGGCAACTTCGCCGCATAGGATTCAACACCATTGGCGATCATACGCGCCAACGGGTCGTTCATATCTGTTTCAGTTGCGCCGCCAACATCTTGCAAAAAGCTTTCGCGCCATGCTTTAGGCAAAAAGGGGAGCGAGAGGGGAATTGTTTGAATATACACCTGCCAGTTGAAGGGGGCAAATGTGACCACCGGCTCAAGGAGTGTGAGCGTGGTGACTCGTTCTGGATAGCGCGAAGCGTAGTTTGCCGCAGCCCAACCACCAAAGGAATGTCCAATCAGATGCACTGATTTGAGTTCAAGTACGCGAAGCACCTGGTCAACCCATGCCGCCTGATCAGCTCCGTTTTTGAGTGGAACCGTCTGCTGACTTAAACCAGCGTCGCCAAGCGCATCCATTGCGTAGACAGGTCGGGTCAAGGCAATAGCAGGTAGATTAGCAGACCACATCGGCACGCCCGATGAGCGCCCGGGCAAGAATACCGCTGGTGTTTTTGAACGAGTTTCCTCATTCATCCACTGATAGATACGAACTGTGCCGTATGTAGTTGAAATATCGTAGGTTTGCGTCGGTGGAGGTAAAGCCGTCATCGCTTCGGCATAGGCTTTTTCGTAGCCTTGTTTTCCTGCTGTACTACGCCAGTATCCAACTGCGTTCGGATCATTGGTGAAGATGTAAAACACGATAAAAACGATGACGATTGCTACGATGACTTTCCAACTAAAACGAGCATGTATGATTTTAGCGGCTGTACGTTGCATCATTTCCGTGTAGCCTTTCTAGAACTGTATCTACTAGAAAGATGGTGTCGTCAGGAGGATCGCCGAATTGCTTGATTGACAAGAGTAATTATCTCCTGACAGTAGTGGTCAACGTCGAGATTGGCGTTCTTAGCAGATTGAGCGATTAAATTATCGCGTAATGCCACAATTGACGATGCCATAACCTGCACATCAAAATTGCGGAACACACCTTGTTGCTGACCGTCTGTAAGCAGTTTTGTAATACGCTCGACATCTAATTCGCGATTGTGTCCGTGGAGTGCGAGGTCGTGAGCATTATGGGCAATCTCAAAGAGTGTGAGCAGTTGTGTTCGGTGGGCTTTGAGGAAATCAGCATTTGCTTGAAGTAATGTTTGTAGCATTTCCCATGGTTTATCATCCATTACACGAGCGGCAACAAAGGTAGCAAAGCGACTGAACACATCATCAACAACGGCCTGCATTAACTCCTCTTTACTCGCAAAATGATATGTTATAACTCCTTTACTGATATTGGCCCGCTGCCCAATTTGCGCTAGCGATGCCTGCGCGTAGCCAAGCTCGGCGATGGTCTCAATGGCACAAGCAACGATTTGGTTTCGACGCGCCTGCTCAATAAAGGACATTGATTGTCGCTCGGTTGTTTTATTTTTAGTACGCACGGTATAAAAATAGCACACTTGAACAATAAAGTCAAGCGGTTTAACATTAGTACCTCAAGAAAACCTCGACTCACGGATAATCTCCTCCGCCGGAACGAACGTCGCTTCCATACTCACCTCCACCACGAGTATACATCCTCACCTAACGTCAGCTTCAATCGGCCAAAAGGCTGATTGATGGGGCTGGTACGCAACCTGCTACATACGCCTTCTGAAAACAGGTTCGTTTCTCTCACAAAGCCGCAAAGATTTCAGACGAATGCGCAAACAAAACGACTTTGTGCCTTTGTGCCTTTGTGTGAGCCTCCTCTGAAAGGAATAACTACAATGAGTCAGCAGGAACAGGTGTCACGCACCGAGAACATGCTCAAACTGCGCGAGATGATCAAAGATATTCAGTTCGCCATGTTCACCACCCAGGAGCCGGACGGCACGCTGCGCAGCCGCCCCATGGGTACCCAGCAGACCGAGTTTGACGGCGATCTCTGGTTCTTCACCGGCGACGACTCGCCCAAGGCTGATGAAATTCGCCACGAACATCAGGT
>JALONX010000406.1 GCA_025454695.1 Chloroflexaceae bacterium | reverse complement strand
ATATCTGCTCGCCGTAGCCCTCAAGGGCGCGGCTCTCATGTGCAAAGCCCGCCTGCGCGGGCTATACCGGATTTAATTTTTAATCCTCATCAGCGTGTTGTTCCGATGGTTGTCTGGATTATTTTGTAAAGACTCATAAGTACACTGGCAATTACGTGTGTTTGGTCACAATGACCGCTCGGTCATTCCGAACGGAGTGAGGAATCTCCATTGCAATGCAGTGAAGACCCTTCCCTGCGGTCGGGGTGACATGGCAAAGCATTGCAAGAGAACTTCCTTTACAGACTAATAAGCGTGTTGATCAAAGAATACCAGAAAATGAGTTTACAGAGGAATGAACTGCAAACTGCAAACTGCTGACTGGGAATTGATACGTCTATGTTTTTTGGAATTGAAATAAACTGGCCAATTCTGTTTCTTGGGGTGAGCGCTGGCATGGTGCTGCTGCTGCGCGACTGGCGTTTAACCGTGCCGGCACTGCTGGTGAACTACGTGGCACTGGCCCTGTTTCTGGCCGAGCAGCAGTTTCTGATTCCCGATCTGCCATTGTTTGGCTTTGAGATCAGCACCACGGTGCTGGTAAAAATCATCACCGGCGCGGCGGTCACGGCGATCCTGGCGCTCACCGCGCTGACCTTTTCGCGTGAATATGGCCTGGAGGAGCTGAACGAGTTTGGCCTCTCCGAGTTGCGGCGGGCGGCGCGGGCGGCGCAGCGGCAGGCCAACCAGCCCTTTCGCCTGGGCGACTATGTGGTGCCCTTCTGGAGCATGGTGCTGGCGCTGCTGGCGAGCCTGGCCCTGCCCCGCATCTACCCAATTGCCGAAACGCCCACGATTGATTTTGCATGGTACTGGCTTGGACTCACCGGCCTGCTCACCATTGCCACCGCTGCCGATGTGCTCAAAATTGGCCTGGGCCTGTTGCTCTGCACCAGTAGCCTCGACCTGCTTTACACCGCCGTGGTGAGCGACTCGGAAGCGAGCGGCGTTGGCATTGTGCCGCTGGCCTTGCTCAGCCTGGTGACGATTCTGCTGGCACTGGTGATTGCCTACCTCAGCGGGCTGCTCTACGGGCGGCTCAAAACGTTGGAACTGAACGAACTATTTAAGCAAGGCTAGTGCGATTTTGGATTTTCGACCCTTCGACTTCGCTCAGGACAGGTTTTGGATTTTGGATTGACAGTATAAAGTTTCCTATATCTGGGTTACGCAGTACGCAGTACGCAGTACACAGTACGCAATACATATCTTCATCGTTCATCATGCTCTATATTCTGCTCATTTTGTTTCCGGTTTCCATGGCTGCCAGCTGCTTTGTGCTACGCAAGCGTAGCGATCTGGTGGTGTGGGCGGCCCTGGCGGCCCTGGTGGTGCAGGCGCTGCTGGTGGCGCAGATCCCACTGGACGCGCCCTCGCGCCTGTTTGGCATCACTCTGACGCTGAATGGCCTGAACCGGCTGTTTATGTTTATTTTTGTGGGCGCGTGTGCGGTGGCGTTTGTGGCCTCGTGGCACCTGCCCCATGGCGAAAATTTCTTCCCGGTGATGCTGCTCATCCTGGCGCTGGTGTGTAGCATTCTGCTGCTGCAAGACCTGTTTATCGTCTCGCTGCTGCTGATTGGGGCGGGCCTGGTGGCGGTGCTGGCAATTGTTGACCTGCCCACCGAGTCGGGCATGCTGGTGGGCACCCGCAGCATCGGCACGGCCCTTAAATACCTGGTGCTGATGGCGCTAGCCAGTGTGTTGATGTATTTTAGTTTTGTGCTGGCCGACATTTATCGCCCTGGTGAACTGCCAGGGCGCGTCCCGCTGGCCCGCTTTATCCTGGTGCTGATGGCTCTTGGCTTTGCTTTTCGGCTGGCGCTGGTGCCGTTTCACACATGGTTGCTCAACGTGGTGGAAGATGCCGCGCCCATGGTGTCGGCCCTGCTGGTGGCCTTGCTCAACAGCACGAGTTTGCTAGTGCTGGTGCTGGCCTTTCAGAGCTTCCCCATGCTGCTGGATGAAAATGCCTTTGCGCTGACCCTGCTGCGGGTAGGGGCGCTGGCCACCAGCCTGGTGGGGGCGGTGCTGGCCCTCAATCAGCCCACTATTCGCCGCACCGTGGCCTATCTGATCATCTATAATTGTGGTATGGTATTCTACGGGCTGGCAACCGTGTCGGAAGCGGGCCTGCAAGGGGCGATTTTCGAGGCCTTTAACCAGGCCATCGGTGTGATGTTGATCTTTTTAAGCCTGGGCTGGTTTGAACGGGCCGACGTGCGCCAGGCCGTGGCCCCCCGGCGCGACCTGCTGCGCCGCTGGCCGGTAGCGGGCCTGGGGCTGCTTGGCGGCGGCGTGGCGCTGCTCGGTCTCCCGCCGCTGAGCGGGTTCGCCAGCAAAATGCTGATCTACGAGTCGGCGATGAGTTGGGGGGTGCTGGAGTTGTCGCTGCTGCTGCTGGCCACGGCCCTGGCGCTGCTTGGGCTGGCCCGCATGGCCCGCGACTGGCTGCTTGGCCCTAGCGAAGACGCCCCAACCCTGGAACCGGCCATGCTCGGTGCGACTGATCTGGATGCACCCTTTGAACCTCGCGTTCAGCCGCAGCCCTTCAGCAGCGCCCTGCTCACGGTGCTGCTGCTGCTGTTCTGCGTCGGTATCGGCCTCTACCCGCAGCCGCTGCTCAACACCATCGGCGAAGTCATCCGCAGCTTCGCCTTTGTGCGGGTGCTGTAGGTGTAGCGATTGACGATTGACGATTACTCGATTGACGATTGACGTTGCCCGTAAGGGCGGCGCGAAGCGCTTTTGACGATTACTCGATTGAAGCGAATGCAGTACGCAGTACGCAGTACGCAGTACGGAGCACGTTTCACGCATCACGTTTCACGCATCACGTTTCACGTTTCACGCATTACGCAGTAGACATGATTAAACTTTACCCCATCAACACTGGCTCGTGTGGCGGCTGCGACGTGGAGATACGCGCCGCCGTGTGCGCCAGCGCCGACATGACCTGGGTGGACACGCCGCAGGAGGCGGACGCCCTGGTGCTAACCGGCCCGCTGACTGCGCCGAGCCGCCCGGCCTTGCTGGCGCTGCTGCAAGAAACCGGCAACACGCCGCTGCTGGCGATTGGGCGCTGTGCGATTGACGGCTTTCCGTTTGGCAAAGGCGGCGTGAAGGACATGCCCCAACTCAAGGTACGCATTCAGTTGGAGGGCTGCCCGCCCACCACGGAAGAGATCACCGAAGCCATTCGGAAGGGTGTGCGGCGTAAACTTGAGCGACGTGAGGTGTAATTCGTAATGCATAATGCGTGATGCGTAAGGCCAGAACTGGTTTGTGCAGGTTTTCTAGCTACGGATTACGAATTACGGATTACGAAACACGTTCTTGTTGTATGGAATTTCAAACAGCCATTGCCATTCTGCTCTACCCTGGCCTGCTGCTGGCATTGGGGCTTGGCGTTGCCTACGGCCTCTTTGTTGAGGGGCGGCTGCGCCAACCATTTTCAGCCCTGGCGAGTCTGTTTCGCCGCGCCGATGGCGTGCTGGCGCTGTGCAGTATGCTGCTGGCGGGGCTGGCGCTGAGCTTGCTGCCCTGGCCCATGCACCCGGTTCCGCCGGGGCCAACCAGTTGGGTCTGGGCCTGGGCTGCCCTGGAAGGGGCCTTTTTGCTACCGCTGCTCCCGGCCCTTTTTTCGGGACATGCGGCTCTGGGGCGGGCTGCCATGCGGGAAGCCCAACTGGGCGGGCTGAGTCGGGCGCTGCTCTGGCTGGCGCTGGCCACCAGCCTGCTTGTGCATGCCGACTGGCAGCCGATGATGCTGCCGACCCATGTGCTGGCCATGCTGGCTGCCCTGGTGGGCCTGCCCATCGCCCTCGGCTGGGGGCCGTTTGGGCCAGAGCGTGGCCTCACCCCCGGTGGTGTGTTGCTCGGGCTTGACCATGGGTTACAGCCGTTGGTGCAGTTTGGGCGGCTGGTGAGCCGGGGGGCGCTGCTGGCGACGGCGCTGGTGGCCCTGCTGCCGGTGGCGGTGGTGCAGCCCACCGTGGCGCTGCTGCTGCTGGCAGCGGTGTTTGCGGTGGCAGGGGCACTGCTACGGCTGCTGCAACACACCTGGCCACGTTTGCCGCTTCCTGCTGCCCTGCAAGTCTGCTGGACGCGGGCGCTGCCCCTGGGCCTGGCCGCACTGGTGGCAATGCTGCTGGTGGGTGCGGTGTAGGCGGAGAGATTGACGAGTGACGAGTGACGAGTGATGAGTGACGAGTGACGAGTGACGCGAATTTACGGGTTACGCAGTACGCAGTACGTAGTACGCAGTATGTTTCACGTTTCACGTTTCACGTTTCACGCAGTACGCACTACGTTTCACGCTTCACTCATAACGCATAACGCATAATTTCTTTAATGGATGCGATTGAAATACACAACCTGGAAAAGGCCTATGGTGACCTGCTGGTGTTGCGGGGCCTGAATCTGCGGGTGGGCGTGGGCCAGGTGTATGGCTTGCTTGGCCCCAACGGTGTCGGCAAGTCTACACTGATTCACCTGCTGATGGGCTTTTTGCGCCCCAATAGCGGCATGTTGCGCGTCTTTGGCGAAAGCGACCTGGAGCAGGTGCGGGGGCGCATTGGCTATGTGCCGGAACGCCTGCGCTACCATATGCGCTACAGCGCCCGTGAATACATGCGCTTTCTGGGGCAGTTTAGTGATATGGCTGGCCCCGAGTTGCACCAGAAGGCCAACGACATGTTAGAACAGGTGGGCCTGAGCGAGGCCGCCAACCGGCCCCTCGGCACCTACTCCAAAGGTATGCTTCAGCGTTTTGGCATTGCCCAGGCCCTGCTCACCGACCCGGATTTGCTGCTGGTGGATGAGCCGACGAGTGGGCTAGACCCGGTGGGCCAGCGCGAGTTGCTTGATCTGCTGGCGGCAGTGCGTACCCGTGGCCATACCATTCTGCTCTGCACCCATCACCTGATCGAAGTGGAGCGGCTGTGCGACCGGGTAGGCGTACTGGTTAAGGGCAACATTGCCGCTGAGGCCGATATCGCGCAGCTGAAAGGCCCGGCGGGCAGCATCAGCATCGAAGTTGATCATCTGCCGTGGGAGGTGCAGGCCGAGCTGAGTCGCCTGTCGTCTGCCGTGCAGTGCCAGAGCGAGGGCGTGCTGATTCGGCCAAACGACGAAACCCTGCAAGCCCGTGTGCTGCAAACATTGCTGGAACACCATGTGGCGGTGCTGGCGCTGAATGCCCAGGAGCGCCCGCTGGAACAGTTCTACCTGCGGGCGGTGAGCGGCGAAACGACCGACTCACCGCCGCCATCCTTCAGCAACAACGGGCCACCGCCGCCGCCATCGCCATCTTCGGCGGGCCAGCCCACCGTGCGCGACCCGCTGTTGAACGAACTGCTGCGCAACACTAACGACGGCCCCGGTGAGCGCCCGCCGCCCGCTGGGCCGACCCAGGGAGTCTAGCCCATGGCGACGCTGCTACGAACCCTGCGCTTTACCGGCTTTACGCTGCTTGAATATGCTCGTTCGGGCCGGATTGTGCTGGAACTGATTGCCACCGCAGCCTATTTCTACATCTTTCTGTTTCGCTGGCCGCTGGATGGGGCCTATTTCTTCACCGCGGTGGGCGTGTTTCTGCCACTGCTGATGCTCTACACCATGTCGGCCATGGTGGGCCTGGGCGACCGCCCGCAGGGCTACCTGGTGCTGGCCCGCCGCCTGGGCCGTGGCAGCTATCTGTTGGGGCTGTTTCTGAGCGCCATGCTGGTGGCCGGGTCAGTCTATGGGCTGCTCTCGGCGCTCACCGCACTGATCAACCCGGCCAGCGGGCTAGGGCCGGGCGGCTGGCTGCGGGGTTCGCTGCCGCTGTTGCTCAATACCGGCCTGCTTGGTGCCCTGCTGCTGATGCTGTCGCCGCTGGTGTTTCCCACCGGCTGGCGGCTGTTTGTGCTTGGTCTGGTGGCGCTGGCTTTTTCGGGCAACTTCATCAGCGGCTCGATCCGCGAACAGCTCCAATCCCAATTCGCCCCGGCTTACACCGTGCTTACCAGTGTGCAGGCCCTGCT
>JALONX010000405.1 GCA_025454695.1 Chloroflexaceae bacterium | reverse complement strand
AGAAGGAACAACCGCTATGACTGAACAAACCAACCCCCTTGCGAATTTCTCAAATCAGATGGCCGACGCGGTGGAACGAGCCAGCCTGGGCCTGGTGATGGTGAATGGTCGCGTGCGTCAGTCTGCCAGTGGCGTGGTCTATGGCCCAGACATGGTGCTGACGGCTGACCATGTGTTGGAACGGGAAGACGATCTGAGCATTCAGACTCACGACGGGCGGACCCTGCCCGCCCAGTTCGCCGGGCGCGACCCGGCGAGTGACCTGGCCCTGTTGCGGGTGGCGGGGCTAAACCTCAGCCCGCTGAGCCAGGCCGAGGGCAAAGCCCGCGTAGGCCAGTTTGTGCTGGCGGTGGGCCGCCCCTCAGCCAACGGGCCGATGGCGAGCGTCGGCATTGTTAGCGCCGTGGGTGGGCCGTTGCGCACCCGACGCGGCGGCATGCTGGAGCAGTATATCCAGACCGACGCCACGCCCTACCCTGGCTTTTCCGGCGGGCCGCTGATTGACCCCAGTGGCACGGCTCTGGGCCTGCTGACCACCGGTTTGGTGAACGGCGTCGCCCTGGCGGTGCCGATGGAGATCGCATGGCGGGTAGCGGCAACTTTGGCCCAGCACGGCTCGGTGAAGCGGGGCTACCTCGGCATTAGCAGCCAGCCGGTGGAGCTGCCGGAGGGCCAGCGGGCCGGGCGCAGCCAGGAGCGGGGCCTGCTGATTGTGCGGGTGGAGCCGGGCAGCCCGGCGGAAAAGGGCGGCCTGCTGCTAGGCGACATTCTGGTGGGCCTCGACGGCCAGCCAGTGGACGATACCGACGCCCTGCAAAGCATGCTCATCGGCAACCGTGTCGGCGCATCGGTCAACATCGAGGTTATTCGTGGCGGCGGCCTGTACAGCGTGCAGGTGGTGGTGGGGGTGAGGAACTGACGAGCGACCGGGGGATGGGGAATTGACGATTGACGATTTTCCGACCGGGGACGGGAGACCGAAGATCGGAGACGGGAGCCAGAACCGGAAAAGTATGACGTATGAAGTGTGATGTATGAATCAGGAGACTCTGAGATAGGCAGTACGCAATACGGAATACGCAGTTTCACCTTGTCACCTTGTCACCTTGTCATCTTGTCATATGGATGCTCTGAGTTTCTGCGCCTCTGCGTTGCTGTCCGATCAATCTGCAATCTACAATCAATAATCTGCAATCCACGAGAGGAGTATAATCAGTGTCTGTTCTGTATGTGTTTGCGCCCGCTGAGGCTGAAGGCGTTTCGCTGGCGGCGGCGGAACTGGTGGAGCGGGTGCGCCCGGCGGTAGTGCAAATCTTCAGCCAGGGGCGGGGTCACGGGGCCGGGTTTGTCTGGCGGGCCGATGGCCAGATTATGACCAACCACCATGTGGTGGCCCATAGCGGCCCTGGGTTGAAGGTGGTTCTGCCCGATGGCCGCAGCTTTGACGCCCGTGTGATTGCCAGCAACCAGACCCTTGACCTGGCCTTGCTTCAGGTGGAGGCCCGCGACCTGCCCACGGTGCCAGTTGGCGATTCAGCGCGGCTGCGGGTGGGCGAACTGGTGTTTGCGGTGGGCCATCCCTGGGGTCAGCGCAGCGTGGTGACGGCGGGCATTGTCAGTGGCATGGGCACAGTGTCGTCGCCCCGCAACGACTGGCAGGCCAGCTACATCCGTTCCGATGTGCGCCTCGCGCCGGGCAACTCGGGCGGGCCGCTGCTCAACGCCCGTGGCGAGGTCATCGGCGTGAATGCCATGATCTTCGGCGGCGACCTGGCCGTGGCTATCCCTAGCCATGTGGCGCAGGAATGGCTAGAGCATGCAAAGCAGGATCAGCGTGATCCGCGAAGGGACGCGAAGGAACGCGAAGAGCCGCAGCCGGAAATGGTGTAGGGAAGTTGTCGAACCGAAAGGAGACCGGCACCTGGCACGGAGCGAACGGGCGACTGCCGCGAGCAGGTGCCGGTCTCCTTCAATCGGGAATGGGCGGAGGGCAAAGGTATGACGTATGAAGTATGAATTGTGTGAAACGTGAAACGTGAAACGTACTGCGTACTGCGTAATCCGTAATCCGTAATCCGTACTGCGTGAGGTGTAACACCAGGGAAATACGGGAAATAAGGGAAATGACGACCTGATGCTCAGGATAATTTCCCGCATTTCCTTCATTTCCTTCATTTCCTTTGCCGTTCCGTCACTCGTCACTCGTCACTCGTCACTCGTCAATTATTCATGTCAATCCGCGTCTTTATCATTGCACCAACCTTAACCCTGCGGGCGGGGCTGCGGGCGCTGCTGGCTCAGGCCGACATCACCATTGTTGGCGAGGCGGCGGCGTTTCCGGTGGCCTTGCCCGTGTGCGATGTGCTGCTGCTGGCCAACGCCGCCCTGCTGCCCGACACGGTGCAGGTGCCCGGCAGCCTGGGCGAGGTAGCCCTGGTGCTGCTGGCCGACGACCCGCGTCTGGCCCTGCGCCTGCGCCGCATGCCGCTGCGGGGCTGGGCGCTGGTGTCGCCCGACGCCAGTGAGTCCGAACTTCACGCTGCTGTGCTTGCGGCAACCCAGGGCATGGTGGCCCTGCCGCAGGCGCTGGCGGTCAGCCTGCTCAGTCAGGCCCCCACCCCCGAAAGCCTCGACGATACCCTCACGCCCCGTGAACGCGAAGTGTTGGAACTGATCGGCCAGGGCCTGCCCAACAAGCTGATTGCGCTTCAGCTCAACATCAGCGAACACACGGTGAAATTCCACATCTCCTCAATTTTTGCCAAACTTGGCGCTGCCAGCCGCACCGAAGCCGTGAGTCTCGGCGCACGGCGGGGGCTGATTGCGCTCTAAGACAAGGTTCTGACAGGATTTACAGGACGTACAGGATTTCGCTCTCGCAAAGAATGTGTGGGTGACAAACTGTAAAGTAAATCGGCTAATTCTAAAACCTTGTCTAAGCAGCTGCTTGCAGGAACTCTCACAAAGGCACAAAGCTCACCAAGGAACGCCGCTCCAGCTGATGAGTCTTTACAACATAATCCAGACAGCACACCGTAGCCCTAAAGGGCGCGGCTTAGCGCTGCGAAGCCCGCCTACGCGGGCTATACCGGATGTAATGCTTAATCTTCATCAGCGTGTTTGTAGCTTCCAGACGCTGAATTATGAAGCTTTACAAATTCCCCCGCACAGACTGAGGGTCAACACGCTTGAGCGTGTTTTGGTGACTCAGACGCCGAATTTATTCGGTGGCTATCGTGGCACAAAAACGCATGAGAACCACGAAAGGTCGTGGTCGTTTGTGCGTTCCGCGTTCCGGGTTCTGCGTTATTACTGATTTCCTCATTGTTCATCATTGCCTTTACGCAGTACGCAGTACGTAGTAGCGACCGGTTCTCGGTTCCTGGTTCTTTCTTTTCCCCCTGGTACACATCTTGCCCCTGTGGTTGCTGGAATACCCCGGAAGGATTGGTGAGAAAGGAAGGCTGATGCAGCAATCAGACTATATCGTGATGGGCAAAGCCGGGCTGCGCGGCAGGCTGGTGTCTTCCAACCAGCGCGGCCAGGCCAATGCTGCCCAGGTAGAACTGCAACTGGAGGACGGACGGCGCGTGCTGCTGCCTGCTAGCCTGCTTCAACAGCAGAGCGATGGCAGCTACTACCTGCCCTTGAGTTTGGAACAGGTGCTGGAGCAGGGCCAGCTGGTGGTTCCGGTGGTGGAGGAGGAACTCATCGTTGGGCGGCAGCGTGTGACCACTGGCGTGGTACGTGTCCACAAAGAGGTGCGCGAAGTTCAGCAAACGGTTGACGAGCCGACCTATCGGGAGGAGGCCCAGATTGAGCGGATCGCCATTAATCAGTTTGTTGACCATGCGCCGGAGCCGCGCACCGAGGGCGATGTGTTGATCATCCCGGTGCTGGAAGAGGTGCTGGTGGTGGAAAAACGGCTGCGGCTGAAGGAAGAGTTGCGCGTCAGCATGGTGCGAACGGCTATCCAGCAGCCCCAGACGGTGACACTGCGCCGGGAAGAGATCCATGTGGAACGGGTGCCACTGCACGAGCGGGAAATCAACGCTGGCACGGAAGTTGATTAGTGTACCACAGGAACCGGCAATGGAGTCGGTGAATGGTAGTGAAAAGAAGGAGTAATGCACCATGGCGAAGACTGTTGTCGGCCTCTTCGATAATTTTTCCGAGGCGCAAAGCGTTGTTCAAGACCTGGTGAGTAATGGGTTTAGCCGTGATCACATCAGTGTGGTTGCCAATGATCGGTCGCAGACCGTTGATACCAGCCGCGAAGTTGGCGAGAGCAACACGGCGGCTGAGGGCGCTGGTGCTGGTGCCGTTGGCGGTACCGTGGTCGGTGGTGCTGTCGGTTTGCTGGTAGGCCTGGGCGTGCTGGCTATCCCCGGCATTGGCCCGGTGCTGGCGGCTGGCCCTCTGGTTGCCGCCATTGGCACGCCAGCAGCGGTGGCGGGCGCAACCGCCCTGGGCGCTGGCCTGGGCGCGGCAGCTGGTGGTCTGGTCGGTGGTCTGATCGGCGCGGGCGTGCCCGAGGACGAGGCCAACTACTATGCCGAAGGTGTGCGCCGCGGTGGTACGCTGGTGAGCGTCACCACCGATGACGACAGCATGGCCGACCGGGCCTACAACGTCATGCGACAGCACAACGCAGTGGACATTAAAGACCGTGGCGCAACCTACCGTGAGAGTGGCTGGAGCCGCTTCGACCCCGACTCGGGGCCGTACAACCCCGGCAACGAAGTTTACAGCGATGACCAGAACAAGTGGGAAGAGAGCAGCAAGGTCGGCACCGCTGGCGGCGGCCTGGCCGGGGCTGCCACAGGCGCGGCGATTGGTGCCGTGGGAGGCCCGGTGGGCGCAGTGATTGGCGGCGTGGCCGGTGCGGTAACGGGCGCTGGCGTCGGCGCGGCGGGCGACATTGCTGGCAAGGACGCTGAGGACGAAGTGGACACCAGTGGCACGGCCAAAGCGGATTATGGTCACGACAAGGCCCCGGTTCGCGGCTCGGGCGAGTTCAGCAGCCGCAGCAACGAGATGGGTAGCTCCAGCGATGCCGGCAACGACTGGCAGGAAAGCAGCAAGGCCGGTACCGCTACGGGCACCGCCGCTGGCGCAGCCACAGGCGCAGCGATTGGCGCAGCCGGTGGCCCGGTGGGCGCGGTCATCGGTGGTGTTGCGGGCGCGGCGGCTGGCGCTGGCGTCGGCGCTGGCGGCGACATTGCTGGCGAGCGCGCTGAGGATGCGTCGGCTGACGACTCAGATGAATATCGCCGCATCAACCAGAGCACCGGCAGCAGCACCCGCATGAGCGGTGGCAGCTCGGCCAGCTTGCGCGAGCAGACCATGGGCAACAGCGGTATCGCCGACACCAACACCTCCAGCCGCATGAGCACTAGCGGCAGCAGTATGAGCGGCAGCACCATGCGCAGCAGCATGAGCGACGACGAAAGCGCCGTCATCCCCGTGGTGGAGGAAGACCTGCAGGTTGGCAAGCGCGAAGTTGAGCGTGGCACTACCCGCGTCCGCTCTCATGTGGAAGAGACGCCAGTGGAGGAGCAGGTACGCCTGCGCGAGGAGCAGGTGCGGGTGGAGCGCCGCCCGGTCAACCGCCCGGTAAGCGACGCCGACATGGCTGCCTTCAAGGAAACCTCGTTTGAGGTGCGCGAAGTGGACGAAGAGCCGGTGGTGGCCAAACAGGCCCGTATCGTGGAAGAGGTTGTAGTCAAGAAGGACGTGACCGAGCACACGGAAACCATCCGCGACACCGTGCGCCGCACCCAGGTTGATATTGACCAGAGCGGGGTGGAGCGCAGCGTGGGTGGGATGATGGACTACTCGGGCTACGAAAACGACTTCCGCAGCCACTACCAGACCACCTACGGCCAGTCGGGCTACAGCTACGACGACTACAGCCCGGTTTACCGCTACGGCTACGGCCTGGCGACCGACCAGCGCTACAGCAACCGGCCCTGGAACGAAATCGAGCCGGAAGCCCGCCGCCGCTGGGAGGAATACAACCCCAACACCTGGGAACAGTTCAAGGACAGCATTCAGTATGCCTGGGA
>JALONX010000404.1 GCA_025454695.1 Chloroflexaceae bacterium | reverse complement strand
TGGCCGACTCACGGGGCGATCCCACCTTCCGTGCCATTCCCGCTGACACGCTGCCGGAGCGCCTCACCATCACTCACGACTACTACGACCACAGCGACGCCGAGCGCGACATGAACATTTTGTTGCCGCTGGATCTTGGCCGTGAGCTGACAACGATGGGCCACATCGGTAGCCTGGCTACCAGCTACAGTTTTATGGGCCATATCGAGCCGCCCCATGTGGAAACGCTGCTGCGCAGCACCGCGCCACAGGTGGCTAACATGCTGAAGCAGGAGCAGGTGGACGCGGTGTTGTGTACGCCTGCCTGAGGTATCTGCAATCAGTCCGTGGGACTGATCGCCAGGATTGTGGAAGCAGCCGGTATCCCTACCGTTTGCATCATCGGCTTGAAGGAGATTGCCGAGAAGGTGCGCCCGCCCCGGTCGGTGCATCTCAAATGGCCCTTTGGCCACCCCTTGGGCGAGCCGGGCGACCGCGCCCAGCAGCTCAGTGCTATGCACTATGCCCTGCGGGCGCTCTACGAAGTGCGCGAGCCGGGCGCAATTCTGGAGCCGGGCTGGCGCTGGCGGCGTGAGGCATACAGCGAGCCGAACGACTGGGAAATGCCATAATCCATTTTCGATTTTCGATTTTGGATTTACGATTGATAACACAGAAAACGCAGAGGACGCTGAGAACTGAAACACAATTTCCTCAGCGCCCTCTGCGTCTCTGCGGTGAATTCAGAATCTCAGCGCCCTCTGCATCTCGGCGGTGAAGATAGTTAGTGCCCGCCCAACTGGCTTGCTGCCCTGGTCAACATCTGCCCCAGTTGCTCCAGCTTGGGCTTCACATCAGCGGGAGCCTGGCCTGCCGCCTGGCCGGTGCTGCTGCCCAGGCTGCTCAGCAACGGCCCAATTCGCTCGCCGTCAAGCTCCCCATTCACCAACATGTCACGCAGGTCGGTCAAGTCATCGCTGATCTGCATGAACTCAGTCCGACCACTGGCTTGCAGCGTTGTCAGCCAATCATCAATCACCGCCGTTGCCCGCTGGATGCCCATTGATGTAATGCCGTTGCGAAAGGCCGTAATCGTCGCGTCGAGGGTACTCTCTTGAGTCGTCATTACAGACTCCCTTCTTACTGCTCCTGATTACCGATGCCGCATCGGTGGTGTTGCGGCAGGTGTAAGGGCTGCAAGAATGGGGCCATGGTTGAACGAGGAACGCTGAACGATGAGCGATAAGGGGTGAATGCGTGAAACGTGCTGCGTAAGAACCAAGAACCGAGCCTGCCCTGCCGTTCGATCCTTCGATTGCCGAGGGCGCGGCAGGCGTGGAGGACGCGAAGGTTTCTTTTTACCGCGGAGGACGCGGATCGCGCTGAGAGCTGAACCACAATTTTCTCTGCGCCCTCTGCGTCTCTGCGGTGAGCAAAATACTTGTCGCTCAAAAGAAGCTGCGAACCGCCGCCGCCACTACTTCAACCTCGTTCCGGCTCAATTCGGGGTAGATCGGCAGCGAGAGGATGCGGCCCGCCTGCCGTTCTGTTTCGGGCAGAGCACCTGGGGCATAGCCCAGGCTGGCGTAGGCCGGGTGCAGGTGGGCGGGCAGCGGGTAATGAATGTCGCAGCCGATGCCTAAGTCTAGCAGGTGCTGGCGCAGGCCGTCCCGGTTCTCGCAGCCCACCACGTAGAGGTGATAGACATGGCCCTCGTCCGGCGGCGGCAGCTCCAGCGGTAGCCCGGCTAGCAACTCCTGGTACCAGGCCGCCCGCTCCCGCCGCGCTTCGTTGCCCGCCTCCAGGTAGCGCAGCTTCACCCGCAGCAGCGCGGCCTGCAACTCATCCAGCCGCGAGTTGCGCCCGCCCGCCAGCTCGGTGACATATTTCTGGCCCCAGCCGTAGAAGCGCAACTGCCGCAGCTTCGCCGCTAGCGCCCCGTCGTTGGTAGTGATGGCCCCGGCATCGCCCAGCGCCCCCAAGTTTTTGCTAGGGTAGAAGCTGAAGCAGGCCAGTTGCCCCCACGCGCCGGCCCGCCGCTCGCGCCCTTCGGCATCGGTGGCGCTGGCCCCATGGGCCTGGGCAGCGTCTTCCACCACCGGCACCCCATGGCGGGCGGCAATGGCGCAAATCTGCTGCATGTCGGCCAGCCGCCCGTAGAGATGCACCGGCAGAATCGCCTTTGTGCGTGCTGTGATGGCCGCTTCAATAGTTACTGGTTGCATGTTGTGGGTCGTCGGCTCAATCTCCACCAGCACCGGGGTGGCCCCCGTTTGCACAATCGCCGAAACCTGATACATGCATGCGTTGGCCACAGTGATCACCTCGTCGCCGGGGCCAATGCCCAGCGCCGCTAGCGCCAGGTAGAGCGCCTCGGCCCCGCTGGCCACGCCGACGCAATGGGCCACGCCACAGTAGGCGGCAAACTCGGCCTCGAAGGCGCTGACCTCCTGGCCAAGAATGTACCAGCCGCTGTCGAAAACGCGAGTCACCGCCGCATCAAGCTCTGGGCGCAGCGCATCGTGCTGGCGCTTCAAATCGCCGAAGGGAATAGTAAGTTTAGACATAATTGCTTTCTCTGAAGGGTGAAACGTGAGGCGTGAGGCGTGAAACGTGATGCGTGAAACGTGATGCGTGAAACGTGATGCGTACTGCGTACTGCGTACTGCGTAATCTCTCGGCCAATCGTCACTCGTCACTCGTCACTCGTCACTCGTCACTCGTCACTCGTCACTCGTCACTCGCCCGGCTCCGCTCTCTGGTCATCAAGTCCCTCGGCCAGCCACGCCTGGATGTCGCGCAGCTCCTGGGGGTGGATGGTGTGGCCCGCCGGGTAGTCGCGGTAGGTCACATGGGCACTGGTGGACTCGGTCAGAAAGTCGCGGGCCAGCTGGCTGCCCACTACGGGAATCACTTCGTCTTGCGTGCCATGCACCAGGAGAATGCGCAGCTGCTCAAGCTGGTCGAGTTTGGGGTTGGGCAGCCAGCTTGCATCAAGCATGCCGCTGGCGGCAACTACACCCGCCAGCAGTTCAGGGGCCGTCAGGGCCAGAGCCAGGCTCAAAATCGCCCCCTGGCTAAAGCCCAGCAGACAGACCCGCTGCGGGTCGGTGCCGGTGCGCTCCGGCAGCGTGCGGAGGAACTTCGTCAGCACTTCCAGCGCATGCAAGCGGCTGATCGGGTCGGAGCGGAGCCTGCCGGGCACGCCGGAAAGATGGTACCAGGCGTAGCTGCCATAGCCCATGTCAAAAATCGCCCGCGCACTGACGATGTGGAAGCGCGGGTCGAGATAGGGCGCAAGGCCCATCAAGTCCTCTTCGTTGCTGCCGTAGCCATGCAGCAGCAGCAGCAGGGGCGGCAGGCGGTTTTCCTCACGCTGCTGGGGCGGGCGCTCCTGAACATGAATTGTTGTTGACATACATTTCTACTGCGTACTGCGTAATGAGGCTGTTAACGCTATGTGGTTTGCAAATTACGGATTGCGAATTACGGATTACGATCTATCAATGTTCATCATAACAGATTTTAGAGGTGTGACGATTGGGTCGGCAGCGAGTCTGTGCTATCATGCAGATTGCAGATTGCAGATTGCAGATTGCAGATTGTTCGGTTGTGTTGTTACGCAGTACCCTTCGGCTTCGCGGTTCGTGAGCTTGCTTGCCCTGAGGAATCGAAGGGTCAAACGGCAGGGCAGGCACAGTACGCAGTACGCACGACCAAACATTCATACTTCATACTTCATAACTTATACTTTCCATGAAGCCTGGCCAACTCTCCCTTTTTCTCGACGGACTCATTCGCCATCAACTCAAGCTCAGCACGATGATCTGGGGGCCGCCCGGCATCGGCAAATCCAGCATTGTGGCCCAGACTGCCACCGCCCATGGCCTGGCCTTTGTTGACCTGCGCCTTTCGCAGCTGGCCCCCACCGACCTGCGGGGGCTGCCAGTGGCGGTGGAGGGTGTGTCGCGCTGGTTCCCGCCGGAGTTTCTGCCCCACGAAGGCGCGGGCGTGCTGTTTCTCGATGAGATTAACCTGGCCCCGCCCGCCATGCAGGGCATGGCCCAGCAGCTGATCCTTGACCGGCGGGTGGGCAGCTATGTCTTGCCAGATGGTTGGTTTATCTGGGCCGCTGGCAACCGCAAGGAAGACCGGGCCGCCGTGTTCGACATGCCCGCGCCGCTGGCCAACCGCTTTATCCACCTGGAGGTGGAGGTCGATTTCGAGAGCTTTAAGAGCTATGCTCTGGCCCAGGGCTTCGTCGAGCAGGTGCTGGCCTTTCTCGCCTTCCGGCCTGAGCTGCTGCATAAGCTGGATGCCAAACAGGTGGCCTGGCCCTCGCCCCGTTCGTGGGAGATGGCCAGCCAGCTGCACCGGGCGGGCATGGACGTGGCCGCCGCCGTTGGGGCCAGCACGGCCCAGGAATTTTACGCCTACCTGGAACTCTACCGCGACCTGCCCGACCTGGCGCAAATTTTACATGGCAACGGCGACGGCCTGCCCTTCCCTGGCGAACCCTCCGTGCGTTTTGCGGCAGTGGTGGGCCTGACCGCCCGCGCCAGCGACGCTAGCCGGGTCTACCACGCCTTTCGCTGGATCATCGCCAGCGCCCCCGCTGAATGGGCACAACTCTTCGCCGTGGACATGCTTAAGGTGGTGCGCAGCCGTGGCATGCTGGCCGACCTGCGGGCGTTGCTGGACGCCGACGGCGAGCTGAAAGCTCGGATTGATGCGTTGACGAGATGACATGCGAGAGGGCTGAAGGCTGAAGGCTGAAGGCTGAAGCTCGCACAAAGCCGCAAAGCCGCATTCATAACTCGTAACTCGTAACTCGTAACTCGTAACTCGTAACCATGCAACTTGACGAACAGACTGCCCGCAGCGTCAGCACAGCCCTGATGCGCATCTGTCAGCGCAGCCCGTTTCTGGCCACGCTGGCCCTGCACGCCCGCATTGAGGCCACGGCGGAGCTGCCCACCGCTGCAACTGATGGCCGCGATGTGTTTATCAACCCGGAGTTTTATGGGAAGCTAACGCCCGCCGAGCAGGAGGGGCTGCTGCTGCACGAGGTGCTGCACGCCGCCCTGCTACATGTGGATCGGCGGGGCGGGCGCGACGCGAAGCTCTGGAATGTGGCCGCTGATATTGTGGTGAATGGGATTGTTGCAAAAGAAGGGTACCAGTTGCCCGAGGGCGGCCTGCGCGACCAGCACCTGGAACACCTCAGCACAGAAGAGGTCTATGATCTGGTGCAACAGCAGCAGCAGGCCAACCAGCACCAGGCCCAGGCTGCTGAGTCTGACCTGCTGGACGTGCGGCCTACCGATGCAAGCAAGCCCGCCGAGGAGCGGCCCGGCCAGAACGACAAAACTGCCCGCGACGCCTACTGGCGCAAAGCGCTGGAACAGGCCGGGATGATTGCCGAAGGGGGCCGACAGCCTGGCACGCTGCCCGGCGGCATTCAGCGCGAACTGCGCCGACTGGCCCCGGCGCAGCTTGACTGGCGTTCCTACCTGTGGCGCTTTCTGGTGCGCACGCCCACCGATTTCAGCAACTTCGACCGGCGCTTTGTGGGGCGCGGGCTCTACCTGGAAACGCTGGACAGCGACTCGGTGCGGGCCTATGTGGCGGTGGACACCAGCGGCTCGATCAACGAGCACGCCGTGAGTCAGTTTCTGGCCGAAGTGCAATCCATTCTCTTCGCCTATCCCCACATTCGCTGCGATCTCTATTTCGCCGACACCGAACTCTACGGCCCCTACCCGCTCACAGCCCAATCGGAGTTGCCCACGCCCATTGGCGGCGGTGGCACCGACTTCCGGCCCTTTCTGCGGCGGGTGGCTGGGGAGCGGGACGAGAACGGCGCGACGCTGGCGATCTACCTCACCGATGGCTATGGCGCATTCCCCAAAGAGACGCCCGACATGGCGGTGCTATGGGTGGTGACGCCCGGCGGGCTGGACGAGGAGAAATTTCCGTTCGGTGAGGTGGTGGCGTTGGTTTAATAGCAATTAGCGTCTGTCTCAGTGTGGTCGCACACCTGCTTTATCGCTTTCTTGCCAAAGGTGGTGAACGCTGAGACCCGTAGCGTACTCA
>JALONX010000403.1 GCA_025454695.1 Chloroflexaceae bacterium | reverse complement strand
ATAATGCCAAGCATCGTCAGCAGCGAGCGAAACTTGTTCGAGCGCAGGCTGTCGAAGGCCATAAAGACTTGTTCTTTGAACATGTGCTTTTTCGAGTTACGAGTTACGAGTTACGAGTTACGAGTAAGTCTACGATGAGCGATGAGCGATGAGCTTGTGTAACTCTTCTTTATGCTGCATTCATCGTTCTGCGTTCATCGTTCATCGTTTCTAGTTAATCCGCCCGACTGGCGGCAACTTTTTCCAGCACCGGCATTTCCAGCTCTTCGCGGGTGCGTTCCAGCGTGTCCACGTTGTAGTAGTCACGCAGGATGTTGGGCACCAGCTGGCCGTCGCGCAGGCCGATGACGCGATCCATCTGGCGGCCAATCTCCGGGTCGTGGGTGACGATGACGATGGTCAGGCCCTGCTCGCGGTTGAGCTGGCGGAACAGATTCATCACCTCGGCTCCGGTTTTGGTGTCCAGTGCGCCGGTCGGCTCGTCGGCCAAGATCATGCTGGGCTGGTGGACGATGGCGCGGGCGATGGCGACGCGCTGTTTCTGCCCGCCGGACAGGGTGTTGGGCAAGTTGTTGAGCTTGCTGCCAAGCCCCACCGACTCAAGGGCCTCGCGGGCGCGCTGTTCCCGTTCGCGGGCGCCAATGCGGCCATAGACCATGGGCAGTTCCACGTTCTTCTGGGCCGTGAGGCGGGGTAGCAGGTTGAAGTTCTGGAACACAAAGCCAAGCTTGTTGTTGCGCACCTGGGCTTGCTGCTGGCGGTTCAGGCTGCTCACGTCCTCGCCATCCAGCCAGTAGCTGCCGCTGGTGGCGGTGTCCAGCAGGCCAATAAGCGTCATCAGGGTGGATTTGCCACTGCCCGACGGCCCCATAATCGCCACCATTTCGCCTTTGTGGATCTCAACCGACACGTCGTTCAAGGCCAGAAAGGTCTCGTCGCCAGTAGCAAATTCCTTCGAAGCGTTCTTGATCTTCACTACCGGCTCGGTTACATAATTCGTTGTCATACTATTTCCTTTTGTTTGCCACAGAGAGCACAGAAGGCACAGAGATGTTTGCAAGATGAGTGTCTCGATGCGCTTTGAGTTCCTGTGGCAGTGCAACTCGTTATTCGGCCCTCGGTGTCCTCTGTGGCAAGAAATTACTGGGCTGCTGGGATGAGCACCTGCTGGCCTTCGTTCAGGCCGCTGAGAATTTCGATCTGGTCGCCGCTGCGGAGGCCGGTTTCCACCACCTGCGTGGTCACCTGCTGCTCGCCGTTGCTGCCCGTGGAAACAATGCTGACCACGCTCTGACCGTTCTCGGTACGCACCGCCTGGGCCGGAACAATCAGCGTGTTGTCGCGGTTGTCGGCTACGATGGTGGCGCTGGCGGTCATGCCTGGCTTCAGGGTGCGCTCCGCCGGGTCAATCTCGATCACCACAAGGTAGGAGGTGACGGCGCTATCGGCCTGCGACACGGGATCAATCCGCACAACCTTGCCCGCCAGGGCGGGCGCACCAAGGGCATCAATCAGTACATCCACCGTCTGGCCCACGGCAACCCGGCTCACGTCTACTTCGTCCACCGTTACCTGCACCTTGAAGCGCTCGGTGTCAATCAGCGTCACGGGTGAGCGCTGGCCAATGGCAGCCCCCGGCGTGACATTCACGGCGGCGACGGTGCCAGCGAAGGGTGCCCGTAGGGTGGCATCTTCCAGGCGGATTTTAGCCTGCTCAAGCTGGGCCTGAGCCTGGGCCACGCGGGCTTCGGCGCGGGCCAGGTCGCTGGCCTTGGGGTCGGCCTGCAACTCGTTGAGGCGGGCCTGGGCCTGGGCTACATTCGCCTGCCCGGCGGCAACCGCCCCGGCCCGCTGGCTGCCGGTGAGCCGGGCCAAGTCGGCCTGGGCGCGGGCCAGTTGGGCACGGGCGCTGGCCAGCTGGTCGGCATCGCTGCCGCTGAGCAGTTCGTCCAAGTCGGCCTGGGCGCTGGCCACACGGGCTTCGGCGTTCTGAATGCCGCTGATCTCGTTCTGCTGGGCGGTCTGGACATCAACTTTGGCCTGCTCCAGAGCGGCTTCAGCGTTGCGCAGGTTCAGCGTGGCGGTGTTGAGGGCGTTGACAAAGTCCTGAGTCTGAGCGTCAGCGAGGGCGCGGCCCGTGCGGGGGTCGGTGCCATTGGCTTTGACATGCTCCATGTCCCAGTAGGCGCTGCTGTAGGCGTCCTGAGCCTGGCGCACGGCGTTGGCCCGCTGCTCAATGGCGCCAAAGGCGGCCTCTTTGGCGGCAGAAAGGGCGGCCCGCTGCTGGTCGAGGTTGGCACGGGCCTGCTCCAGCGCCGTCTGGGCGCGGGTCACGGCGTCGTTTTTGGGGCCAGCTTCCAGCTGGGCCAGGGTCGCCCGCGCCGACTCAACGGCGGCCTGGGCAGCGGTAATGTCCGCCGGGGTCACGCTGCCGAGGGTCTGGGTGAGGTTGCCAGCGGCGGCGGCCACCTGAGCCTGGCTGGCTGCGATCTGTTCGGGAGTAGCGCCCTCTTGCAGGGCCTGCACGTCGGCCTGAGCAATCTGGAGGCTGGCTTCGGCGGCGGCAACCTCAGCAGCGAGCTGGCGGGTGTCGAGCCGCACCAATTCCGCACCCTTGGCGACGCTATCACCTTCCACCACCAGCACCTCGTTAACGCGACCGGCGTTGGCGGCAAAAGCCAGCTCAGACTCAATGCGCGGTTCGACTTTGCCAGTGGCGCTGATGCCGAGCACCAGGTTGCCCCGGCTCACGCTAGCCACGCTGCCGCCCTGTAGCACATCAGCCGGGCGGCTACTGAGCATCTGAGAAACAAGGGTTGCAACAACGGCGATAACCAGGATGGCAGCAATAATAATGGGCCACGACGGGCGACGAAAGCGGCGTTTTGATTTTGTCTGTGGAACAGCGGTCATGTCACGTTACTCCTGAGTTTTTGTAGCAACACCATGTAGAAAGAAACGAACCATTGCTTCGGGTGAAAAAAGGGCGGACTTACCCTGCTCTTCGCGATAGGCGTGGGCCGCCATGCTCGTAGGGCGGTTATTTTCCCAGTGAAAGGTTTCGCTCATCCCCAGAAACAGCCAGGTGAGCTGCTGGGCGTTGTAATCAGTAATCGTCCCTTCGTCAATACCCTGTTGCAACACCCGCTGCACCGGCTGAAACAGGTGGTTGTAGAAGGCCTGCCCCAGTTTGCGCTGCTGCTCAGGGGCCAGGTGCTCCTGCATTTCCTGGCGCATCATGCGCATGTCGCCCTCTTGCACGCCAATCACCACGCGGGCGAGGGCGACGAGGCGGTTCTCGAAACCCGTGTTGCGGGACATTGCATCTACCATGCGCTCGTGCATACGTTCCAGCAAACGCAGGCACATTTGCACAAACAGCGCTTCTTTGTCGGGAAAATAGTAGTAGAGCGTCGGCTTCGTCACCTCGGCGGCAGACACAATATCGTTGATGGAAACAGCCCGATAACCCCGTTGCATAAACAGGTGGGCAGCTGCATCTACAATTTTGATCGCCGTGGTGTTGCGCGTGCGTTCATCTATTGTCGTCATTCCATTACCTTCCTTGCCGTTCAGTAAAGGTGTTTGTGTGAAAAAATATCCCTCGTCAGTGAGGGAGCAAGGTTTACCGAACGGTCAGTAAAGATAATGCCATATTGCACAGATTTTGTCAAGGGGTTTTTGAAGGACTTTGCACAAGTTGTGCAACATGTATTTCACCACAGAGACGCAGAGAACGCGGAGGATAACGCGTAATGCGTAATCCGTAATCAGTTTTCAAAGCGAACCAGGTGTTTGCAATGTCACTTTACGCATCACGCATCACGGATTACGCATCACGGATTACGCATCACGTTTCACACAGTCTTTGCACGCAGTTCTTGGTTCCCTTCGACTTGGCTCAGGGCAGGCTCGGTTCTCGGTTCTCGGTTCCTGGTTTCCAATTCTCAATTCTCCATCCTCACGCCGTCGTGTCATAATAGGAAGACGTAGCGGTCGTTCTCCGGGGCTAGTTGTTGTCTTGCCAACGCTTGCGTATGAAATAGTTGCACATAGTGTGCTTTGTTCATATGAGCAAAATCGTTGACACATCAGCACAAACGTGATAGTATTAAAGAAGAGCAAAAAGCAGGTTATATTGTGTCAGCATTTGTTCAGCACTTTTCTGGGAAGCAAAAATCCGTTTCTTCAACGGTTCGCCGCCGACGAAGTGACAGATGCTGAAGAGTGGGTTGGAAGGGCCACGTCGCCCTGACCCTGGCGGGTGCAACGGGCGCATACCAAACTAGAAGGTTCGTAGATGCGTACACTAATTTTTACCGGAAAAGGTGGAGTGGGCAAAACCAGCGTTGCCGCTTCCACCGCCCTGCGTGCCGCCGACATGGGCCTGCGCACCCTGGTGATGAGTACCGACCCGGCCCATAGCCTGGCCGACTCGCTCGACCTGGAAGGGCCGCTTGGCCCCGAACCGGTGCGGATTACCTCGAACCTGGACGCACTGGAAGTGAGCATTTACCACGACATCGAGTCGAACTGGGGCGTGGTGCGGGAACACTTCTCGCAGCTAATGGCCGACCAGGGCGTGCAGGGTATCCTGGCCGATGAGATGAGCATTCTCCCCGGCATGGAAGAAGCCTTCCCCCTCATCCGCATCAAAAAGCACAAAGAAGATGGCGCCTACGACCTGCTAGTGATTGACTGTGCCCCCACGGGTGAAACGCTGCGGCTGCTTTCTGCGCCGGAGACGTTTAAGTGGGCCATGGGCATGTTCCGGGGGGCCGAGCGCTTTCTGGTGAAGCCGCTGCTGCGCCCGATGAGTAAAATCACCCCCGGCCTGAACAAAATGGTGGCTCCGGCAGAAGTGTATGATGCCGTTGACAACATGTTCAGCCAGATGGAAGGTGTCACCTCGCTACTGACCGACCCGAACGAAACCTCGGTGCGGCTGGTGATGAACCCGGAAAAGATGGTGATCAAGGAAAGCCAGCGGGCGCTTACCTACCTTTCCATGTATGGGATGACGGTTGATACCGTGGTGGTGAACAAAATCCTGCCGCTTGATCAGGACAGTGGCTACTTGAACCATTGGAAGAGTATTCAGCAGCGCTATATGCACGAGGTGGAACACGCCTTCACGCCACTGCCGATTTATCGGGTGCCCTACTACTCGGAAGAGGTGGTGGGTGTGGCAAAGCTGCGGCGCATGGGCCAGGATATTTATGGCTCGGATGACCCGACGGCGGTGCGCTACAAACAGGCACCGCTTGATATTGCCAAGGTTGGCCACGGCAGCTATAGCGTCAAAATCAAGCTGCCCTTTGCCGACGTGAGTCAGCTCGACCTATTCCAGAACGGCGATGAGTTGGTGGTGCAGATCGGCGACTTCCGCCGCATTATGACGCTGCCCACCAGCCTGGCAGGCCTTGAAGCAGGCCAGGCCGAAATGGAAGGCGACTGGTTGATCGTACCCTTCGGTGCGCCGGTGGGAGTACGGTGACGGAGTTGAGAATTGAGAGTGCAGAATTGAGAATTGAGAAATGTGTTGGAACACGCTCAATTGCGATACAAGTGGTTAGTTAAGAATGTGTTGAACATGTAGAAGTTGGTGTAGTTTTTCTACATTCTTAACGCTCAACTCTCAATTTTATTGTTGGGGTTTCCGGGGTTCTCTCGCCCCGTACCTAATAAGGACGTTCCTTGTACAAGGAGGAAGTTATGGCTGTTTCGAGAGGTTGGTTCTCAGAGTCGTCAGCCCAGGTGGCCTCTATTGGCGACATCATGTTCCAGGGCCACTGGCAGTGGGTCAGCAATGCGTTGGAGGCAACTTCGGCGGCAGTGCTGAACATCAACCGGAATGCCTACCCCGGCATCGCCCGCAGCGGCAGCGGTGAAGGCAGCTATGGCACCCCAGACGGGACGGGCTTCCGCCCCAAACGGGTACGCTCGCGCTTCAACCGCTAACGGTTGGGGTAATGCGTAGTGCGTAATGCGTGATACAGCAACAGGCGACCTGTTAGGGTATTATCGTATTACGCATTACGTGTTACGAGCAGCAAAAGGGAGAACCGAGAACCGAGAACCCAGAAC
>JALONX010000402.1 GCA_025454695.1 Chloroflexaceae bacterium | reverse complement strand
CCAACCGTGGTGGGCCAGCGAGTGATCTGGGTGTTGCCCAACCTGGCCTCGTTCGCCGGGCGCAACGACCGCATTTTCATCCGCCTGCCGGAAGCACCGCTGGGCACAGAATACAGCGCCAAACTGACCATCACAACCAGCGATGCTTCGATGGAGATGGAGAGCAAACTCGCCATCGTCAATCAGCTCTATCTGCCGTTGGTGGCGGGGCGGTGAAGGTGCCAAAGGGGCGGAGAAGTTGGCATCTACATGCACAGCTTCTCCGCCCCGCCCCGCACCAGAAGTAAGAAATATTTCGCCAGTCAGAATATCTTCAACAAGGAGGTCTTCCAATGAAACGGTCAATCTGGTGTCTTTTGCTGATACTCGCGCTCGTGCTGGTGCCACTGGCACAGGTGCAACCTACGGCGGCGGCAACAACGGTGGAGCGAGTAAAAGAACTCACCTTACCTGCGGTTGCCCCAGAGCCGAGGATGATCGCCAGTAATGGTTCGGTTGCATATTTTTCGGCAGTAACAGGACAATACGGACGTGAATTGTGGCGTACCGATGGTACATCCAGTGGTACTTACTTGGTCAAAGATATTGTGCAGGGGCCAGAAAGTGGTCTATCAAGGGAAAAGGGAAATGGCCTGGTGAAGGGAAGTGAGGGAATTCTTATTGGCAATCTGCTCTACTTCACGACCAGAGGATCAGGCCTTTGGCAGAGTGATGGAACTGACGCGGGTACCCGTCCTGTTGTATCTGCAACAGACACTTTAACTTCGGAATATGACGCACAGGAATTGACCGACGTGAATGGTACGCTGTTTTTCTTTTACAAACAAAGTCTCTGGAAGAGCAACGGCACGCCAGAAGGTACAGCTCAGGTGAAGGGCTTTCAAGAAGAACCTCTTGCATCTGTTATGCTGTCACAACTACGAGTTGTTGGCAACAACGTCTTCTTTACAGCCACAAACTTCAACTCAAGTGATAATCCAAGTGAACTCTGGCGCAGTGATGGCACTCCCAATGGCACAATGCGCCTGGCAACAATTCTTGCACCATGGACTATAAGGTTAGTACCGAGTACTGCAGTGTTCAATAATCAGTACTTTCTGCTCACAAGTAAAGGTGAGTTATGGACGACGAATGGCACTGCTACTGGTACACGTCGCGTCTTTCAATTTCCTGAAACCACTTCTGTCAGTGATTTTAAACTCACGGCAACTGACAACCAGCTTTTCATCAGCCTCAACTCGGACTCTGGTACCTCCTCTCTCTGGCGCAGCGATGGTACTGCCGCAGGCACAAGCTTATTAGCGAATATTGCGGTTACAAATTCAGAATACTATGACCCTACAAAAGCCTCGTGTTTGGTTAGTGCTGGTCATCTGCTCTTCTTCAGTGCGCCTTTTGCACAAGGTCACAGTGTATGGCGTAGCGACGGCACACCATCGGGAACGTTTCCTATCGCTTCGATCTCTAATGGTATTTTTAATTGCCTCAAGCGTTATGCTATAGGGATAGGGGGACAACTATACTTTACACCATCAGGTTCTGATCTTTGGTGGAGCGATGGCACACCTAGAGGCACCAGGCAGATACCGAGTGCAATCAAAATTATCAGTTCTGACTTTGGTGTCCTAAACAACAAACTCCTGTTTTTCGCCGTCGGTTCAAATCCTGGACAGGTGTTGTGGCAGACTGATGGCACAGCAGAAGGCACACAAGCTTTACCATACAGTATTCGGGACAACTATCCGCTCGATAGCACGGTATTGGAAAGCCAGCTCTACTTCATTGACGGTGCCGTAGAGAGTGGGCTGGATCTCTGGCGAAGCAATGGTTCTGCTGCCACCACTGTAAAGGTTAGTGATGTGCAGAGTAGTAGTGGTCTTCCATACCTCCCGCCACCAGGACTAAGCCGCATTACTACAATTAATAATCGTCTCCTCTTCTTTCGTTATATCAAGGACAGCCAGGGAACACGAAGCGAACTCTGGGTGCAGGAGAACAGTACAACCTCACCTGTACTGATTGCAACTCTCCCATCTGCATTACCAGTCTTACGCTATGTTCAAGTCAACCAACGTTTGATTTTTATGGTGGCTGATAAATACGTCGGTAGTGATCTTTGGACAACCGATGGGACGCCTCAAGGTACTCGCCCTCTCAATCAGCTTGAATGTTCTTACGGCGTGCATCCAGCTTATGTCAAAATGACAAGTAATGGGCAAAAGGCATTTGTTGGTGGGGCCTGTCGTCCAATGATTCCCAAGGTTAGTGAGGTTAGCAACTTTTTCCTGGCGAGTACTGATGATTCGTTGATAAGAACCATGCGCCTGGAGAACGTTGTTGCCACTAACCTGGTTGCTGCAGATTCATCCGCGTTCTTTACAAAGGGGAACAACGAATTATGGAAGAGCGATGGAACCAGCGACGGAACGAAGATCGTCACAATATTGCCGTCACAACCATTGCAAACCCCAGTCGCAATCGAGAATACCATCTTTTTCACACTCTTAAGCGCCAACAACGGTATTGAACTCTGGCGCAGCGACGGCACCGCCGCTGGAACCGGCCTGGTGGCGGACATCTGGCCTGGGCCAGAAAGTTCCAATCCTACTGATCTGGCCGCCTTCAACGGCGAGGTATTTTTTGCCGCCGATGATGGTGTGTATGGGCGGGAGTTGTGGCGCAGTAATGGAACGGCAGCGGGCACCCGCATGGTCAAGGACATCAACCCCGGCCCGGCCAGTTCTTCGCCCTATGGCCTGGCGAACGTTTGGGGGCAACTGGTCTTCAGCGCTGATGATGGAACCCATGGAAACGAAATCTGGAAGAGCGGGGGCACCGAGGTCAGCACAAAGCTGCTCAATGATGTAATAGCTGGTTCCCAAGGTTCCGACCCAATGGGGTTTGTGGCGACCATCACCCATCTCTACTTCCAGGCCTCCACCGCGCCACAGGGCCAGGATCTCTGGGCACAGCCCGCTGAGCCAGGGATTGACACTGGTCTGTTTACTGCCGTTGGGGCCTGGGCACGAGCGGGGCAGACGGTGCGTGTCCCCATTCGCTACATCAACCGTGGCCAGACAACGGCAACAGGTGTCAGCCTGACGGTGACGTTGGGCGATGGGCTACGTTTGCTAAGTGCCGAAGGCTTGCCCGCCCCGACCAGCAATGGTAGTCAACTTACATGGACGTTGCCAAATTTAACCTTCCTCCAACAAGGGCAGACAACATTCGTCGTACAGGTACCCGCCAGCGCCGCGCCGGGAGCAACCTACTCCATCAACCTGGCGTTGACGGAGCAGAGCACCGATGCCGATCCGAGCGATAACCGTTCTATGGTAACGATCACATCAGCGCATCTGTCATTCTTACCGATCGTTGGTCGGTGAGTTGTAGGAGATGAAGAGAGGCTGTGGGTGAGAAGTTAGCTCACCCACAGCCTCCCGAATTGTAAGTACCCCTCACACCCATGCTATAATCGCCCGGTTATGCACTCGCGCTGACTTGAGGAATGGTGGTTATGGTTGTTGCCCGTCGTGCGGCCCCCGTCTGGTCGTCGTTATTCTTTCCGCTGGCTGTCGCCCTGTTGATTTCCGGTTTTGCGGCCCTGCTCTACCAGGTGGTGTGGCAGCGGCTGCTGGGCCTCTTTTCTGGTTCTGATGTGCGCTCGGTGACGATTGTAGTCGGTGCCTACCTGGCCGGCCTTGGCGTGGGCAGCCTGCTCGGCAGCGCCATTGCCGATAGGCTCAGCAGCCGCCGGGCGGTGCAACTGTTTGGCCTGTGCAACCTTGGCATTGCCAGTTTCGCCTTTCTGAGCCGTTTTCTGTTCTACGACCTTCTCTTTCTGCGCTTCAACACCCTCGATTCCCCGGCCCTGGTGCTGCTGATCTCCTTTGCCAGCCTGTTGCTGCCCACCACCCTGATGGGCCTTTCCTTGCCGCTGCTGTCGCGAGCGCTGGTGCGCAACATGGCCGAAGCCCCCCGGCAGATCGCCTGGCTCTACGCCGTGAACACCTTTGGCTCAGCGCTGGGGGCGCTGGTGGCGGGCTGGTACCTGATGGGGACGCTGGGCTACGAACGGGCCGTCTATCTTGGCGGCGGGCTGAGCCTGATTGAAGCTTTGATCGCCTTTAGCATTGCCGGGCGTTTTGCCGCTGCCGACCAGGAGACACCGACCGCGCCGAGGGTGCGCTTCCGCCTGAAAGATTTGCCGCTTGCCGTGTGGGGCTGGTGCGGCCTGGTCTGCCTGTCGGGCTTTATCGCCATCTCGCTGGAATTAATCTGGTTTCGGGTGATCAACGTGCTGGTGGAGTCGAATGCGTATACCTTTGCCCACCTGCTGGCCTTTGTGCTGGTGGGCTACGCCGTGGGCGGCTGGCTCGGCACGCTGCTGCTGCCCCGCATGCGCGACCCGCGCCGGGCGTTTCTCACCATTCAGGGGTTGGTGGCGCTCTACGCCGTGGGCACGGTGCTGCTAATCTATTGGAACCACGACACGGTGGCCCAGTGGCTGACTCGTGGGCGGATCGAAGGCGGTGGGCTGGAAGGGGCGTTACGTTCCTATTTCAACACCTACGTGCTGCTGCCGACGCTGCTGCTGCTGCCGCCCAACATCCTCATCGGCATGGCCTTTCCGGTGGTGCAGCGGGCAGTGCAAACCACGCCCGGCGCGGTGGGCCAGCGGGTGGGCCTGCTGGCGGTGTGCAACATCATCGGTAACACCCTGGGCAGCATTCTCACTGGCCTGGTGATGTTTGATGCCCTGGGCACTGCCGGGTCGCTCCGGGTGATCGCGCTGCTAGGCGGCCTCTTTCTGTTGCTGCTGCTGGCCCTTTCCTTCCGTGATTCTCGCCCCTCAACTAGGGTGGGCTGGGTCGGCGGCGGGGTGCTGCTGGCGCTGATGGCCGCGCTGGCCCTCTTCCCCAGCACCCACAGCCTCTGGGCACGGCTGCACAGCGGTAGCAGCGAGCGTTCGGTGGTGGCTGAGGACTCCAGCGGTGTCACCGTGATTCAGCAGGGGGCCGCCGGGCGGGTCTTTGCCAACGGAGCCTTGCAGGGCACCGTGCCCTACCTGGCGGTGCATGGCTTTCTGGGGGTGCTGCCCGCCCTGGTACACCCAAACCCGCAGCAGGCCCTGGTGATCGGCGTTGGTTCCGGGGGCACGCCCTTCGCCGTGGGTGTGAGTCCAACCTTGCAGCGCATCACGGCGGTTGAGATTATCGGCTCGGAGTTGCCCGCGTTGGAAGCCTTTTCCACACTGGAGTTGGGCGCACCGCTGCAACCGCTCTTCAACGATCCCCGCTACAACATTGTGGTGGGCGACGGGCGGCGCAAACTAGCGATTACGACCGAGCGTTACGACATCATCCAGGCCGATGCGATTCAGCCCTGGCGCTCCCATAGCGGGCTGCTCTACTCGCGGGAGTTCTTTCAGCAGGCCCGTGAACGGCTGGCCCCCGGCGGCATGATGGCCCAGTGGCTGCCTACCCGCCGCACCGAAGCCAGCTTCATGCAGGTGTTTCCCTACGGCGTCAACATCGGCGGGGCCTTTCTGCTCGGCAGCGAGCAGCCCATCCCCTTCGACAAGGGCCTGCTGCTGGAACGCATGAACACGCCAGCGGTGCGGGCCTACCTGGCAAAGGGCGGACTCAAGGCCGACGAACTGCGCGATATGCTCTGGAATTACGAAATTTCGACCTGGACGCCCGACACGCCCCGCGCCGACGACTACAACACCGACCTCTGGCCCAGGGATGAGTATTATCTGAACAATCGGCGGTGAGGAGACAGTTGGCAGTTGGCAGTTGGCGGTTAGCTGTAGTACGTCGTAAGGTTGGCGCTCCCACCTATGGACTGCCGCAGCCATGCTGCCGCGCTCCCACCTATGGACTGCCGCAGCCATGCTGCCGCGCTCCCACCTATGGACTGCCGCAGCCATGCTGCCGGGCGAGAGCGCGGCTCCCACCTATGGACTGCGGCAGCTATGCTGCCGCGCTCCTTGGAATCCAGCAGCCATGCTATGCTGCCGGGCGGGAGCATGGCTCCCGCAATCCATATCCACGCTACGGCACCCAGTCGCTCACCACGCACGACCC
>JALONX010000401.1 GCA_025454695.1 Chloroflexaceae bacterium | reverse complement strand
CAGGTTGTACTGCTGTCCCGGTTCTATGCCGCTCTTCATCAGGGCCAGGATGTAGCTGGCGCTGGTGCCGAAGACGGTCATCTCCGTCGCTTCGGCCAGCTGCCACAGCACGCCCATGTCGGGCCAGGCGGGGCTGCCGTCATACAGCACCGGCGTCGCTTCCACCAGCAGCGCCCCGATGAGGAAGTTCCACATCATCCAGCCCGTGGTGGTGAACCAGAAGAAGCGCTCGCCCGGCTTGAGATCCATGTGCAGCTTCAGCGATTTGAGATGTTCCAGCAGAATGCCGCCCTGGCTGTGAACGATGGGCTTGGGCAGCCCGGTGGTGCCAGACGAATAGAGCACCCAGAGCGGATGTTCAAAGGGCAGCGGCGTGAAGTGCAGCTCGCCGGGGTGGGCCAGCAGCTCGTGCCAGTTGTGGGCGTTGGCCAGGCCCACGCTCGTCGCCGCCGGGTTGAGGTAGGGCACCAGCACGGTGGCCTGAAGCGTGGGCAGGGCGGCCTGAAGCTCGGCCACGGTGCCCATGCGGTCAAAGGCTTTGCCGCCGTAGCTGTAGCCATCCACCGCAAACAGTACCTTTGGCTCAATCTGGGTGAAGCGGTCAACGACGCTGGGGCTGCCAAAGTCGGGCGAGCAGCTCGACCAGACCGCGCCAACACTGGCGCAGGCCAGAAACGCCACCAGCGCCTGGGGAATGTTGGGCATGTAGGCCACCACCCGGTCGCCTGGAGCCACGCCCATGGCTCGCATGGCGTTGGAGACGGCGGCCACATGCGCCCGCAGCTCGGCCCAGCTCAGCGTCGTCAGCGGCTGCATTTCCGACTGAAACAGCAGGGCCGGGTGGGCCTCGGTGACGTTGCGAAAGACGTGTTCGGCGTAGTTCAGGCTGGCCCCGCCGAACCAGCGGGCACCAGGCATGCTGTGGCTGCTCAGCACTTCCTGGTAGCCCGTGGCCGACTGGATGGCGAAGTAGTCCCACATGCTGGCCCAGAACTCCTCTAGTGAGTCCACCGACCAGTGCCACAGCTCGGCGTAGCTGCTGAAGCGCAGGCCGCGCTGCTCTTCCAGCCAGTGCATGTAGGCCCGCAGGTTGCTCGTTTCCTGGAGCGCCGCCGACGGTTGCCACAACAGTGTGTCTTCCACCATTCACCTCTCTGATTGCAGATTGCAGATTGCAGATTGCAGCAATCTCACCGCAGAGACACAGAGGGCGCTGAGAGATAAGAGATTGAGGATAAGAGATTTGAGATTGGAGATTGAGAATGCGTTGCTGCTTATGATGCTCAGTTCTCAATTCTCAACTCTCAATTCTCAACTCTCAATTCCCTCCTCTGCGCTCTCTGCGTCTCTGCGGTGAATTTTGTTCCTACCAGCCGCCGCCGCTGCCGCCGCCACCGCCCCAGGAGCCGCCGCTGCCACCGCCGCCGCCCCAGGAGCCGCCGCCACCGCCGAAGCCACCCCAACCACCGCCACCGCTGCTAGAACCGCCACCGCCGCTGCCACCCCAGCCGCCGCTTCGGCTGCTGCTACTGCTGGCCGAGTCGAGGATGGAGCCGATGATCATGCCGGTCAGCACATCACCGCTGCCGCCACTGCCTGGCCGGTTACGGTTCGCAAGGCGGCGCAGTTCCTGCTCGGCGTCGCGGGCCTCCTGGCGAATGCCCCGGGCCAGCTGCACCGTGCGCTGGAGGTTGGCCTCGCCCGTAATCGGCAGTTTGATCGAGTCAAACGCCTGCCGGGCGCGGCGCAGCTGCTGCACCGGGCTTGCTTGGAACGACACATCGCCACGCAAGGCTGAGTAGGTCGTTTCAGCACTGGATAGGGCGTGGCGGGCACCATTAAGTTCCTGGTTCAGCTGGGCGCGCAGCCCTTCCAGTCGTAGGAAATCATTGTGTACCCGCTGGTAGACCTGGTCGGCATTGGTTTGCAGCGTGGTGTAGCTATCGAAGGCCGCCTGGTAGGCTTTGCGGCGGGCCTGGTCTTCGCTCTGTTCGGCCTGTTGCAGCAGCCCGAAGGACTGTTGTACCTGGCGCTGGATCTGGTCAATCGCCCGCTGGTTTTCCTCCTGAATATCGTCCTGGTGAACGTTGAGGAACTGGACGATCTTCTGCACCTCGGCGGTGGCCAGTTGCTGGGCGCGGCGGGCCTGCGAGCGCAGCTTGTCGGTCTGCTCAAACTCAGAACGAGCCGAAACCAGAGCTGTGTCGGCCAACTGGTTGGCCTGCTGGGCGTAGCGCACCAGGGCCAGCCAGTCGGGTTTGGGCTGCTGGGCCTGGTTCTGGGCCTGGGTGAGTAGCTGTTCAGCCTGGCGTAGCTGCTGTTCAGGGTCGCGGCCCACATCGGCATCTTTGGAGCGGATAAACTCCCAGCCCGCCTTGATGTCATGCAGCGCGTCGTCTAGCTCTTCCCGCGAGGTGTCGCGGGCTTTCTCCAGCGCTTGCAGCCGCTGGGTAATGGCGTTGATCAGCATGCGGGCGTAGTTTAGCTCCTCAGCAGCCTTATCCAGGTCGGCTTTCGCGGCCAGGAACTCCTGGCGATCCATGGTATTGCGTTCCTGGGCGCTGAGCCAGCGCTGGTGGGCGCGGTCAGCGGCGGCCTGGGCCTCGCTGCCGTTGCCACGAATGTCGTTCCATGTGCTTTCGGCGAAATCATCCACCTTGTCGAAGGTTTTGCGCCCTTCGGCAATCAGGTTGGCGATCTCGGTGCCCTGGGCTTCAAGTTCGGGCAGGCGGCGCTCGTTTTCGGCCTGGGTTTTGGGCAGGTCGCGCCCGTTGGCGATGGCTTCGTCGAGCATCACCTGGGTTGCCTGCAAGGCCGCCTGGGCTTCGGCGATGGGCCGGGTTTGCAGGGCCGTGGCGGCTTTGGCCAGGGCCACTTCCGCCCCATCAAGGGCGGTGCGGCTGGCCTCCATGCGGTAGCCCTTCGCTTCAAGCTCCTCGGCGTCGTTGCGGCTCTGGGCAATGCCCATACGAATGGCCCCAAAGGTGGCCAGCGCGTTGGCAATAGCTTTCCCCGTTTCCGACGCTGCCTGGGCGGCGGCGATGGCGTTACGCGCATCGTGGGCGGCGAGCGCCCGTTCCGCCTGGTCAACCTGCTGTTGGGCCTGGCTCAACACCCCGTTGCTGTCGGTGATGTCGGCCCGCAGCCCGCCAAGCCGGTTGGCAGCGTCGGTTAGGATTTTTTTGCCCGGTCAACCTCCTCCGGGGCCTGCCGGGCCAGTTTGTCTAGCTCGGCCCGGCGGGCATCTACAGCATCTAGCTGTTCACTCAGCGTGGCCATCTGCCCCTGCACCTGGCTGAAACCCTGGGCCGCTTCTTCGTAGTGGGGAATCTCCGGTTTGGCCCGCTGGTTGAGCTTCTCGCCCACATCATCGAAACGAGTCTGCACCTGGGCAAACTGCTGTTCGATCTGCCTCTGCTGGCTGGCCAGCCACTGCACATCGGCCTGGGCGTAGGAGACTTTGTCAAACTGGGCCTTCTCTTCGGTGTTTTTGAGCCGCTGGCCAAACTGGGCGATGGCACCACCGGCCCCACGGCGGGCTTCCTCGGCTTTGGTGCGGGCGGCTCCCAGCAGCCGGGCAGCTTTGCGCCTGCGGCTCACGGCGTAGGCGGTTGCGCCAACTCCCAGCACGCCAGCCCCGCCAATCACCAGCGGCGTCGGGTCAATATTGGTAACGCTGCCGCCCCCCGGCACCGGCGGGTTGGCGATGGCATTCTCCACCGCCCTAAGGGTGTTGCTAAAGCCAGTGGTAAAATCACCGGCAGAAAGCCCGGCGTTCAGCGTGCCTACCCGAATGGCCTCGGCGTTGTTGTTTACATCCAGCGCAGCGTTAAGCGAGTCGCCATAGCGAATGGCGCTGTAGCGCGGATTCTGGCTGACGTAGATCACCAGCAGATTGGTGCGTGCCCGCCCGTCGCCGCTGAGTTGGCCAGCGTCGCGCAGGCGACTGAGCATGTCGGCCTCGCCGCCCTGGTTCACGGCGTACACCGCCACGGTCAATCCCCGGTTCAGCAATGGTTGGGCTGCCTGCGCAACCTGGTTTCGATTGAGGTTGCCAGTTTCATCAGTAAAAATGAGGCGACCCTGGGCCAGAACCAGCCCTGGTGCCGCCACCAGCAGCAGCAACATCGCCACTGCCATCAGTCGCACAACGTATCTCACAATTGTCTCTCCTTCATCTGGTGCCGTTGGATGTCGCCGGAAATACCTCGCGCAAAGGCGCAAAGCCCGCAAAGGAATGCAGTTGCAGGTTTACCAGCGATCCTTTGTAAACTTTGTGCATCTGCGAAAGCTACAATTACGCAGTCTCACGGCAGATGAACTCAACCTCGTTGCCATCGGGATCATCTACATACATGGTACGACTCGCCAGCACCGGATGTTTCCCGCCCCTGGGCTGAAAACCGGCAGCCCGCAGCGCCTCGGCCTGGGCATCAAACGCTGCTTCCGGCAACGTGAGTGCCAGGTGGTGCAGCTGGTAGCCCGACGGTTTCGCCTTCACCTCTTCGTTTTTGGGCACCAGCACCAGCATCTGGGGAATGCCCGCGTTGCCTTCGCCCACCTTCAGAAAGACGTTTGGCAACGTTGGCGGTGAAATCACTTCCAGCCCCAGCAGGTCGCGGTAGAAGGCCAGCGCCTGCTCCTTATCCGCCGTCCAGAGCACAATTTCTGCAATTCCGACAATGTATGACATGGTGATTTTGGATTTTAAATTTTGGATTTACGATTGGAGACCAGTTTCCGGTTTCCAGTTTGCAGTTGGCAGTTAAGAGCCGATGTAGCGTTGGCTGAGCGTTGCATACTGCAAACGGGAAACTACAAACTGCAAACTGTTCTTCCGTCACGAATCAAGGGCCTGCTTCAGGTCGGCGAGCAGGTCGTCAATCGTTTCAATGCCGACGCTGAGGCGCACCAGGCCCGCCGGAACCTCCAGCGACGAACCGGCGACACTGGCGTGGGTCATTGCGGCGGGCAGTTCAATCAGGCTTTCCACGCCGCCCAGGCTTTCGGCCAGGGTGAAGAGCTTCGTGCGACGCACGACGTTGCGGGCGGCAGCTTCGCCACCGTGCAACAGAAACGAGACCATGCCGCCACCGTCGTGCATTTGCCGCCGGGCCAGTTCATACTGGGGATGTTCGGGAATGCCGGGGTAAAAGACCTTCTCTACCGCCGGGTGTTCCAGCAACAAGCGGGCGACCGCCAGGCCATTGGCGCTATGCTCGCGCATGCGCAAAAACAGCGTCTTGATGCCGCGCAGCACCAGCCAGCAGTCGAACGGGCCGGGCACGCCCCCGGCTGCGTTTTGCACATAGGCCAACCGCTCGTGCAGCTGGAGGTTGTTGGTGATCAACGCGCCGCCCACCACATCGCTATGGCCGCCGTGGTATTTGGTGGTGCTGTAGAGCACCATGTCGGCTCCCAGTTCCAGGGGCCGTTGCAGGGCTGGCGAGGCAAAGGTGTTATCCACCAGGGTCAATGCGCCGTGGTCGCGGGCCAGCGCACTGAGGGCGGCGATGTCAGCCAGTTTCAGCAGCGGGTTGGTAGGTGTTTCAATCCAGAGTAGCTTCGTTTCGGGGCGCATGGCGGCGGCAACCTTGGCCGGGTCGCTGGTGTCGGCAAAGCTGGCGCTGATGCCCTTATCCTCAAACACGCGCTTGATCAGGCGATAGGTGCCGCCATACACATCGTCGCCACACACCACATGGTCGCCGCTTTTGAGCAAGGTCAGCAGCACAGTCGTCTCGGCAGCCAGGCCAGAAGCAAAGGCCAGGCCGTAGGCACCGCCATCGAGGGCGGCCAGGGCTGTTTCGAGGGCGGTGCGGGTGGGGTTGCCGCTGCGAGCATATTCATAACCTTTGTGAACGCCTACGTCGTCCTGGGCAAAGGTGCTGGTCTGGTAGATGGGCACAATCACTGCACCGGTGGTTGGGTCAGGCTCCTGCCCGGCGTGAATAGCCCGTGTCGCAAAGCCATAATCAGGCATAACAATCCTCATTTCTGTTGCAAACGCATGTAGCGATTATAGCACAGTGGGGCGGGCTAAACGAGTGACGAGTGACGAGTGACGAGTGACGAGTGACGAGTGACCGGAG
>JALONX010000400.1 GCA_025454695.1 Chloroflexaceae bacterium | reverse complement strand
CAAAAAAATCTGCCGGAAGGGTGCTGGGGTCAACGATGTTCCACTCCTTGAGGCGGTAGGAGCGGTAGGGCACCTGTGTGTCACCATCAAGCACGGTCATCGAAAGTTCAACCAGGCGGGGTTGATCAGCGCCAATTTTCATTGTCTCGATGGTGGGCTTATTGGGGTAGAGATCGCTGGTTTTCGCGCTGCCCTGGCGCTCGAAGACATGCACCTCGCCCCACTGTGGGTCAGTCTGTGTGCCTTTGTAGGTGTAACCACCAATCGCACTGGCGTTGTGCATGTTCGCCACAAACTTGGCGTTGGGCTGGTTGAAGCTGTTCAGCCACCCATCAAAATCAACCGTCTGCGTGATTGTCTGCGTACTGCAATCCTCTTTGCCATCATACAGGCTACAGTCTTTGATTTGACCGCCCCGGCCCGTGCCAATGTAGTAGCGTTCCTTTC
This sequence comes from Chloroflexaceae bacterium, assembly GCA_025454695.1. Classification (GTDB taxonomy): domain Bacteria; phylum Chloroflexota; class Chloroflexia; order Chloroflexales; family Chloroflexaceae; genus JALONX01. The sequence goes on along the minus strand of JALONX010000400.1, from coordinate 5,649 downwards.
CTTCCCGTGGTGGCGTTTCCTGCGTGCGGTAGGTGCGCTCGTAGCGAATGCGCTGGGGATCGCTCATGTCAATCCAGGTCTCGTCGCGGGCGTCAATTGCAACATATTTGCTGGGATAGGGTGGAATGCCTTCAAGCTGGTAGTATTCCATCTTAATGTAGAGAATACCGCTTTCAGTAGACGTGCTGTTCAACAAAGCGGCGGCTGTTGGCTGAGACGGGTTAGGAACGGCTACGGCGGCACCATTGCCAGGTTGCACGGCTGTATCGGCCCGTGCGCCGCAACTGGCGAGCAGCATACTCGCCACGATGAGGGCAATGCTTGTAATGAACTTGTGTGTTGAGGAAGTCATAACACACATCCTTTCTCATACAAGGTTCGCCCCTACTCGGTGAGCCTCTGGCTGAACACCCAGAAGAGGGCCAATATAGTTGCCTAAATCGTGTGAGAGTTCATTCTATCATGTCAATGTTATCTTGTGAACCCATCGAAAATCAGTCCAAAGTCTGAGGCTGCACGCCTCAACCACATGGTAAGCTAGCAGCAGACGTAGTAGGACATTCCACCCCGTATTCGACATAGATCAGGCGAGTGTGGCAGAACCGATGATAGTGTTCACCAACAACCTGCGCCCCCGCAACCGCGAGCTTTTGCTCGCTGGCGGTGCGGCTGCACCCCGTCACACTGCGCCCATTTCCTCCCGGCCTCATCATTGAGCCGTTTGCTATAGACCGAACCAGAACCGTGGGCGTCAGTATGTGATGCCCACGGCTTTTTTGTTGTGGTTCCGGTGCAGCGCGCAGCCCACGGTTGCGGCGGCATCGGGCTGCCCTGCCGTGGCCGGTAACCTGCTCGGTCGCGCCGCCTCCCCCGGAGGCAGACGTGAACAGCAAACGACGGCAACACGACAAACGGAACGACAAACGGACGACCAGTTGGGAACCACTAGCCGAATGGTACGCTGGTTGGGTTGGCAAAAATGGCAGCGAACACCACCGCCGCCTGGCCCTGCCCGCCGTACTGGAACTACTCCAGCTGCGGCCCGGCGAACGGCTGCTCGATCTAGGCTGCGGCCCCGCTGTGCTGGCTCCCCATGTGGCCGAGGCGGGCTGCCATTACACTGGCGTAGACCTGAGCGAGCGCATGGTGGGCTACGCCCGCAAGCACCACGGGCGGCACGGACGCTTTCTGGTGGGCGATGTGAGTGAACTGCACACCCTGCCGGGCCTGCGGGCCGCAGCCTTTGATGCGGTGGTGTTTCTGCTGAGCGTGCAGGACATGGAGCCGCTGCACCAGGTGTTGGAAGCGGCGGCCTGGGCCTTGCGGGGCGGTGGGCGGGCGGTGCTGCTGCTCACGCACCCATGCTTTCGGGTGCCGCGCCAGAGCGGCTGGGGCTGGGACGAAGGGCGCAAGCTGCGTTACCGGCGGGTGGATCGCTATCTCACGCCGTTGCCGGTGCCGCTGAAACCCCACCCTGGCGGCGGCGGGGTGAGCTGGAGTTTTCATCGCCCGCTGTCGGCCTACATCAACGGGCTGGCCGCCGTGGGCCTGCTGCTTGAGCAGATGGAGGAATTGGTGACCTACAAACAGACTCAGGGCAGCGGGGCGCAGGCCAGGGCCGAACATGCGGCCAACCAGGAATTCCCGCTTTTTCTGGCGTTGCGGGCGGTGAAGGTGCATGACTGACCGGGGACTGGAGACCGAAGCCAGGCGCTTGCTAATACGTAATGCGTAATGCGTAAATCAGAATTCATTACGTTTTACGCATTACGTATTACGCATTACAAATTGGTTCTCACCATTAAAACTATGGCAAAACAGAGCTATATCGAACTGCTTCGCACCTATCTCGGGCCGTTGCGCTGGCGGGTGGCGCTGCTGGCGCTGCTACTGTTCAGCCTGATCGGGTTGCAGCTGGCTAGCCCCCAGATTGTGCGGGCTTTTGTTGACCGGGCGGTGGCGGGCGAGGCCGTTTCCACGCTGCTCGTGCTGGCGGGGGCGTTTATCGCCGTCGCCCTGGTGACGCAGACGGTCTCCCTGGGGGTGAGCTACCTGAGCGCCTGGGTGGGCTGGAGCGCCACCAACGCCATGCGGGCCGACCTGGCGCTGCATTGCCTCGGCCTCGACATGCCCTTTCACAAGTCTCGCACCCCCGGCGTGCTGATCGAACGCATTGACGGCGACGTGACCAAACTGGCCAAATTTTTCTCCGATTTTGTCTTGCGTATCATCGGCAGCGTGCTGTTGCTGGTAGGCATTCTGGTGGTGCTCTGGTTTGAAGATTGGCGCGTCGGCCTGGCGCTGACGCTCTTCTCGCTGGTGGCCGCAGCGGTGCTGGTGTCACTCCGCAACGTGGCCGTCGCCTCCTCGGTTGATGAACAGGAAAGCAGCGCAAATCTCTACGGCTTTGTGGAGGAGCGGCTGGAAGGGCTAGACGACCTGCGGGCCAACGGCGCGGGGGCCTACACCATGCGGCGCATGATGGGCGTGGCTCAGCCCGTCTTTCTGTCGGCCCGTGGGGCGATGATGCGCCGCTCGGTGCTCTGGACGACCACCATGGGCCTGTTTGCGGTGGGCTACACGCTGGCCCTGGGCATGGGCGCATGGCTGTTTCTACAGGGCGAGGTGACGATTGGCACCGTGTTTCTAATTTTTCAGTACACCACGCTGCTGGAAGAGCCGATTGAAGAAGTGGCCTCGCAGCTGCGCGAATTTCAGGCCGCCGCCGCCAGCATCGTGCGCGTGCGCGAACTTTCCGCCATTCGCAGCAGCCTCAGCGCCGACGGCAGCGCCACCCTGCCCGACGGCCCGCTGGCGCTGGAACTCGACAACGTAACCTTTGTGTACAACGATGCAGACGGGGGACGGGCGACCGAAGACCGGAGCCAGCAGCACACGATGCATGCAGAAACAGAAGGAGTTACCTCGGTCTCCGGTCTCCCGCCTCCGGTCAATATGGCTCAGCACCATGCAGTTACCCCGGTCTCCGGTCTCCCGTCGCCGGTCAATAGCGCTGTTCTCAATAACCTCTCTCTCAACCTCAAGCCCGGCCATGTGCTGGGGCTGCTGGGGCGCACCGGCAGCGGCAAAACCTCGCTCACGCGGCTGCTGCTGCGGCTCTACGACCCGACGGCGGGGGCAGTGCGGCTGGGCGGGGTTGATCTGCGGGCGCTTCAGCCGGGGGAACTGCGGCAACGGGTGGCGATTGTGACCCAGGACGTGCAACTTTTCCAGGCCAGCCTGCGCGACAACCTGACCCTCTTCGACGCCAGCGTACCCGACGAGCAGATTCACGCTGCCCTTCAGGAAGTGGGCCTCGCGGCCTGGCTTGAGTCGCTGCCCCAGGGGCTGGACAGCGAGATCGCCGCCGATGGGCTTTCGGCGGGGGAAGCCCAACTGCTGGCCCTGGCCCGTGTGTTTCTGCGCAACCCCGGCCTGGTGATTCTGGATGAGGCTTCGTCGCGGCTCGACCCGGCCACCGAGAGACTGATCGAACGGGCAATTGACCGCCTGCTGCACAACCGCACCGCCATTATCATCGCCCACCGCCTGGGCACGGTGCAGCGGGCTGACGAAATTCTCATTCTGGAGAATGGCGCGATACTCGAACACGGCCCCCGCGCCGCCCTGGCCGCCCAACCCGACACGCGCTTTGCGCACCTGCTGCGGGTGGGCATGGAAGAAATGCTGGTCTAGTGACGAGGGTCGAGTGACGAGTGACGAGTGGCGAGTGGCACCGACGGCTACTGGCCATTCGTAACTCATACTTCATACTTCATACTTTGGAGTTGTTATGACAACCTGGCACTATGCCTGGGCGCTGGTGCGCTACAGTCGGCGCAATTTCTTGCTTGGCTATGGCCTGTGGGTGGCCTTTATTGTCATTCCGCTGCTAGGCGGGCTGGTGTTGCAGGCCCTGTTCGACACGCTGAGCGGCCAGGCCACCATTGGCATTCCGATCTGGGGCTTGCTGGCGCTGTTTCTGGCCAGCGACATGGTACGGCTGGTGGTCTTCCGGGTCTGCTTCTTTTTCTGGATGACCTTCTGGTACCTGGCCCTGGCCCTGCTGCGCCACAATATGCTGGCCTGGCTGGTGCAGGGGCCTGGGCCGCGCCGCCTGCCCGACACGCCGGGCGAAGCCGTGAGTCGCTTTCGCGACGACCCGCTGGAGCTGCTGGAGTTTGTTGACACATGGCTCGACGTGAGCGGCGAACTGCTCTTCAGCATCGTCGCGCTGATCATTATGTTCAGCATTAACCCCTGGATTACGGCGGTGGTGTTTGTGCCCACCATTGCCATTTTCACCGTCACCCGGCTGCTGAGCGACCGTATTGTGACCTACCGCACCCGCAGCCGCGAGGCCACCGGGCGCGTCACCGGCTTCATCGGCGAGATGTTTAGCGCTGTGCTGGCCCTGAAAGTCGCCGGGGCGGAAGGGCGGGCGGTGCAGCGGCTACGCACGTTGAGCGTCACCCGTCAGCAGGCGGCTCTGAAGGATAGCCTGTTCACCGAGATGCTCGACTCGCTCAACGCCAATGTCTCCAACCTCACCCTGGGCCTTATTCTGCTGATGGCAGCGGGGGCGATGAGCAGCGGCGGCTTCACCGTCGGCAACTTTGTGCTGTTCGCCAGCTACATCAGTGGCCTGGTGGCCGTGCCGCGCTGGGTGGGCCGCATGATGGCCCGCTACAAACAGGCCGGTGTCTCAGTTGCCCGCATGCAGGCCCTGGTAGATCCGGCAGCGCCGGAAACGCTGGTGGCGCACGGGCCGGTGTTCGGCGAGACGCCCGAGAAACGCAGAGACGCAGAGATGCAGAGACGCAGAGACACTGAACAATTGGCAGTCCCCAGCGGCGGCTCCAAAGAAACTGCAAACTGCAAACTGGGGACTGCAAACATATCCCCGGTTCTTGGTTCTCGGGTCTCGGTTCTTACCATTGATAATCTCTCCTACCGCTTCCCCGACACCGGACGTGGCATTACAAACATCAGCCTGCGACTTGAGCGGGGCAGCTTCACGGTGATTACGGGCCGCATTGGCGCGGGAAAAACCACGCTGCTGCGGGTGCTGCTGGGGTTGCTCCCCCGCGACGGCGGCAGCATCCACTGGAACGGCATGGCTGTGGCTGACCCGGCTAGCTTCTTTGTGCCGCCCCGTAGCGCCTACACGCCGCAGGTGCCGCGCCTCTTCAGCGACAGCCTGCGCGACAACGTGCTACTTGGCTTTAACGCAGAGACGCAGCCGGACGTTAACGCAGAGACGCAGAGGCGCGAAGAAACAGAGACAAAACCTACAACCTCAGCGCCTCTGCACCTCAGCGCCTCTGCGTTAGAAACAGCAGCCCTTGAGCGGGCGTTGCACCTGGCGGTGATGGAACGGGATGTCACCACGCTGGAGCGGGGGCTAGATACCGTGGTTGGCCCCCGTGGCGTGCGCCTTTCCGGCGGGCAGATGCAGCGCACGGCGGCGGCCCGCATGTTCGTGCGCCAGCCCGAACTGCTGGTGTTCGACGACCTTTCCAGCGCCCTGGACGTGGAGACGGAGCGAACGCTCTGGGAACGATTGCAGATTGCAGATTGCAGATTGCAGATTGCGGATGACACCAATCATGCTTCGGCTCAATTCTCAACTCTCAATTCTCAATTCGC
>JALONX010000399.1 GCA_025454695.1 Chloroflexaceae bacterium | reverse complement strand
CAGGTGATGCGCATGTCGCCGCCGTTCCAGTCCACCCGGGGCGGCTGGCCTTCCTGCCGCAGGGCCGTGGCGACCGGCAGCAGGGCGCGGCGGGGGCCATTGGCGTCAAATGTCACATGGTAGCTGAGGCGGCCATCCTGCTCGTTGGCGCGCAGACTCACCCAACGGGCGATCTGCTCGGCTGGCCATTCCCAACGCTGCTCGCCATGGCGTAGCACCAGTGGCCCTTCCAGCATGGTGTGCAGCTCGGCAGCCACGGGGGCCACGTCGCTGTCGCGCACCAGGGGCGCAAGCTGGCGCGTGCGCAGGGCCACATGCTGGGGGGCCAGGCTTTGCAGCGCAGCGATGATGTCGCGGGCCGTTTCGTCCACCAGCAGCTGGGTGCCAAAGCGTTCTGGCGTCACCGTGAGTTGGGAACCGTTGAGGGCCAGGGCGGCGTTGGTGGCGGGCGCTTCCACGTTGTGGGCCAGCAGTAGGAGGTAATTTTGCAGCTGACGCTGGTCAACCCGCACCCGCAACGGCAGTTCCATGCCCTGTTCCAGGGTAGCGGCCACGGTGCGGGCATTCTCCAGCCGCGAGTCGCTCCAGCCCACCTGGGCCGCCGCATGCACCGCCTCATCAATCGCTAGCGAAACGCCAAGCTGTTCCAGGGGTGGCTGCCAGCGCTGGTTGTTCCAGGTCAGTTCAACCGGCTGGCGCAGAAAATCGGCGTAGCGGCGCTGCAACCTCTCCTGGGCCTGCTGCACCGTCAGCCCGCCAACGCTGGTGCCACGAATGCTGATGTTGGGGTGAATGCGGGGGCCGTAGCTCCGTTCGGCCACCAGCAGGGCCAGCAGCCCGCCAAGCACGAGCAGCACGGGCAGCAGTAGCACCACACTCAGCCATTCCAGCGGGCGGCTGCGGTGGGCACGGCGGGGCGAGGGCGGGGGTGAAGACGCGGGCGGGGGCGAAGCTTCGTCGTGGATCTCTTCGCGCACGGCACACAAACCATATACAACAGCTATCAGTCGTAGGCGGAGTGTACCGCCAAAGGGCGGGTTGTGTCAAGTGGAGACGTATGTGTAATATACATCTGCAGATTACGCAAATTAAGTCCACAGTTCATTCGTCCGTGAAGGAAGTTTTCTTCCATGAGATAACTCATTGTCATTCTGAACGAAGTGAAGAATCTTCACTGCAATGCGCTGAAGACCCCTCCCTGTGGTCGGGGTGACATAGTGATGCACTGAACCAACACGTCGTTGACAGACTGTTCATCCACAAAATTCGGATGATTTGCATCATCTCTGGACAAGCAGGCTGATATCCTGTATTGCTCTAACATCACGCTAATAGACGTAGCCCACCAACTGCGATATACTTAACATCCTAAACTATTTGTGTTGTTGAACGCAGTGATTAGGGTTAAGGGTTAAGGGTTAAAGTCATTGTAATTCAAAGAGGGTTAGCCTTAATCTCATCATTATCAGGTTAAGAGTTAAAATGTTGCATTCTCTTTACCTGTATATCTTAACCCCTAACCCCTAACCCTTCCTGACAAAGGATAGAATATGGCAAGCGCGACACAAGAAGCAGAAGCCTTAGATGCCTATTCGCGGGCGATTACCACGGCAGCCGAGCGGGCCGGGCCTGCGGTAGTGAAAATAGAAACGGGACGGAACACGCCCCAGCGTCGCCAGCCCCAGGGCGGGCCGGGCCAGCAGGGCCTTGGCTCGGGCGTGATCTACAGCAGCGATGGCCTGGTGCTGACCAATGCCCATGTGGTGGCCGGGGCCAGCAGCGTGCAGGTGACGCTACCCGACGGGCGTAAGCTGGCGGCGGGCGTGGTGGGGGCCGAGCCAGAAAACGACCTGGCCGTGTTGCGGCTGGCGGCGAGCAACCTACCCGTGGCCCAGCTGAGCGCCGCGCCGCTGCGGGTGGGGCAGCTGGTGGTGGCCATTGGCAACCCCTACGGCCTGGATTTTACGGTGACGGCGGGTGTGGTGAGCGCCCTGGGTCGCTCGCTGCCCGTGAGCCAGACGCAGAAGCTGGAGCAACTCATACAGACCGATACGCCGATTAACCCCGGCAACTCTGGCGGCCCGCTGGTGGATGTGCAGGGCCGGGTGGTGGGCATTACCACAGCGATTCTGCCCTTTGCCCAGGGCCTGGGCTTTGCCGTGCCCACCGAAACGGCCTACGCCGTAATCAGCCGGGTGACGGAGCGCCACCGCCAGAACATGGGTCGGGGGGCGTTGGGCATTAGCGGGCTAGAAACGACCCTGGACGAGGCGACCATGCGGCAGAACGGACTCAAGCAGCGCGGCGGCGTGCTACTGCTAGAAGTTGCCGCCAGTGGCGCGGCGGGCAAGGCCAGCCTGCGGACGGGCGACATTCTGCTAGCCCTGGAAGACCGCCGGGTGGAAACGGTGGACGGGCTCCGTAAGGCTGTGCAGGCACTAAAGGGGCGCACGCCCTGGCGCATCAGCTTCCTCCGCGACGGTCGCCAGCGCAGCGTCAGCCTGGTGCCCACGGTGTGAGCGAGGAGCGATAAGTCCGTGAAACGTGAAACGTGAAACGTACTGCGTAATCCGTAATCTCAGGGGAAATAAGGGAAATACAGGAAATGACGACCAGACGCTCAGCATATTTCCCACATTTCCCCTCATTTCCTTTATTTCCTTTGCGGTTCCGTCAATCGTCGCTCGTCCGGCTCGGTCTCCCATCTCCCATCTCCTCGTCTCCCATCTCCTCGTCTCCTTGTCTCCCATCTCCCGTCTCCGGTCATCACTCATCGTTCCCCGAATAAGGTTGTGTTACAATTGCCCTCGGATTGTGATAGCCACACCGAGGAACCCTCATGCAAGCCCTTTCCGACCTCTTCCGTCTTGGGATCGGCGGCCTGTTTTTAGAAACCCCCGTGTTCCGTGAGCAGCGCGAAGCCAGCAACCGCATGCAGCGGGGCTTTTTGCTGGTGCTGCTGGTGGGCGTGCTGGTGGGCCTGGCTGCCTTTGTTGGCCAACTGCTTACGCTCGCCATTACCCCCAGTGTTGACACCATATTTCAGACTCTTCGGAATGGCCTTACGGCAATGCCCTGGTATCGTGACCTGAGTCAACTCAACCCGGCCTTTCCTGCCCAGTTCGACCAGGCCTTTGCTCAGGCTGAAACGACCTTACGCACCCTCAATAGCGGGCTGCTCGGTGGCCTGGCCGGAGTGATTCTCACGCCGCTCGTCTACCTCATCACCTGGCTGATTTTTGGTGCCTTTGCCCACGTGGTGGCCCGCATGCTGGGGGGCCAGGGCAGCTTTTCGCAGACACTGGGTTGCACCGCTCTAGCCAGTGGCGTGAACCTGCTGGCCCTGGTGCAGATTGTTCCGGCGGCGCAGGTAGCCGGGGTGACGCTGCTGGGCCTGCTGGCCAACTACGTCGCCATCCGCGAGGCCCACCAGTTGCAACCCTGGCGGGCCTTCTGGGCCACGCTGTTGGGGCCACTGGTGCTGGTGTTGCTGTTTACATGTGCGATCTGCTTGCTCTTCTTCTCGCTTGGCAATATTCTCTCAAATCTGGGGCTGGGAGCATAAATGATGATTGACACCTTCAACGGGGCCTTAACCCTGCGCCAAAAGCTGCTGCTTGAACTGCGCGACTCGCCCCAGGTGGTGCGGCGGGGTCTGCTGGTGGTATTGCTAGTGGGCCTGCTAGTAGGTGGGGTGAATGGCATTCGCACCGCCGCCACGTCGGTCAACCCTGACCGAGAGTTGGCTGAGGCTCGTGCCCAGTTCGACGACGCGCTGGATCAGCAGGCGATGACTGCGACAACGCCCGAAGCCCGCGAAGCGATTCGCCTGATGCGTGAGAACGCTGACGCCGGTTTTGCGCTTGTGCGGGAGATTGCGCTGCTGCCAACGCCTCTGCCCAGGGCCGTTGGTGGCGCGTTGCAGGGTCTGGGGGTTTTTGTTTCCACCCCACTGAGCTACCTTGGCAGCCTGTTGCTCTGGGTGATCTTTACCCATATTGCGGCCCGCTGGCTCGGTGGGCAGGGCAATATTCAGCAGATGCTGGGCCTGGGTGCCCTTTCGGTTGCGCCCCATGCGCTTGATGCACTGGGTTTTATCCCCGTTGTGGGGTCGGCGATCAGCCTGGTCGCAACGATCTGGGGCCTGGTGGTGCTGGTGGTGGCCACCGCCGTTGCGCATAAGCTTGACACAGGTCGGGCAACGCTGGCCGTGTGCTTGTTCCCGCTGGTCGGCATTCTGCTGGCCTTGCTCAGCTTCTGCATCCTGTTGCTTTTTGTGGTGGCAGCGGTTTCCGGTGGGGCGTAGGAAAAAGGCACGCGGCGCGAGATACGCCTGTTTCAGGTTACGCATCACGTATTCTGCATGACTGCCTCATCCTTCAGCGTTCTGCCCGCCGCTGCTCTAGCAGCCACTCGTACAGCTCCTCGGTGGCATAGGCTGCGTCCCAGCAGTTGTGGCCCAGCTTTGGGTAGAGCGTAAAGCGTACCTCGCCGCCGCTCTCTTGCAGCGCCTCCACCAGCCGCTCGGTGTCGGTGTAGGCGATATTTTTGTCCTTTTTGCCGTGGAAGGCCCACACCGGCACATGGCGAATGATGCCCACCTGCGAGGCGCTGCCCACATACCAGTCGCGCCCGCCGCACACCGGCACTACGGCAGCAAAGCGGCGCGGAAAGGTGACTGCCATGTGCCACGCGCCCGAACCGCCCATGCTCATGCCGGTGATGGCGACCCGATCCGGGTCTATGTTGTAGTCGTCCAGCAGCGCGTCTAGCAGCGCGTCCAGCCCATCCAGATGCACCGACCAGATCGTGTTCTGGGGGCATTGGGGGGCCAGCACCACAAACGGAAAATCGGGCTGACCATCCACCAGTTGGGGAATGCCGCGCTGGCGCACCAGGTTCAGGTCGTCGCCGCGCTCGCCTGAGCCATGCAGAAATAGGATGAGTGGCCAGGGTTCGCCGTCGTCGGTGTAGCTGCGGGGCAAAAACAGCAGATAGTTGAAGCGGACGGTGCGGGAGATACGTCGCTCAAACTGGAGGCCATGCTGGCTCATCGGGGAACCTCAAACTTGTAGCCTACCCCCCATACGGTGAGCAGAAAGCGTGGCTCGGTCGGGTCGTTCTCGATCTTCTCGCGTAGGCGGCGCACATGCACCGTGACGGTGCTGGCGTCGCTGGCGAAGGTGTAGCCCCACACCTGGTCGAGCAGTTGCTCGCGGGTGAAGACCTGGCCGGGGTGCCGGGCCAGAAACAGCAGCAGTTCAAATTCGCGGGCGGTGAGCGCCAGCGCTTGCCCGGCCAGCGTTGCCGCGTGGGCGGCTGGCTCGATGCGCAACGGCCCGGCGATGACAGCCGGCTGTGACCCGTCTTTCGTTGCACTGGCCTGCGTCGCCTGCGAGCGGCGCAGCACGGCCTTCACCCGCGCCACCAGCTCACGAGGCGAAAAGGGCTTGGTAATGTAATCGTCGGCCCCCAGCTCCAGCCCCAGAATGCGGTCAATCTCCTCGTCCCGCGCCGTCAGCATGATAATCGGCAGGGCACCCTCGGCCCGCACGCGGCGGCATACTTCCAGCCCATCCACATGGGGCAGCATCAAGTCGAGTATCAGCAGATCCGGGCGGCGCTGGGCCACTGCCGCCAGGGCTGCCTGGCCGTCGGCTGCCGTCACCACATCGAAGCCCTCACGGGAAAGGTAGAGCTGTACCACTTCGACAATAGTCGGTTCGTCATCAACGATAAGTATGCGTTCGCTGTTCATGAGTAGAGATTGGAAATTAACAATGGGTTCTGGTCATCGGGATGCCATTGTACGCGCCAAGTGCGTTTATTGCAATTGACAAAACCTTAACCGGGGCGTAGGATGCCTTCCAGCTTCTACACGCATACAAGAAACAGCAGCATGACCACAACAATTCTTCATAATGGTCTGATTTATACATTAAACCCGCAGCAGCCCGTGGTGCAGGCCATGGCCATTCAGAACGGGCGGGTGCTGGCCCTTGGCTCCGAGGGCAAGGTGCTGGCGGCGGCGCGGGGTGCAACGCAGGGCATGAACTTGAAGGGGCGGGCGGTGGTGCCGGGTTTGTGTGATGCCCACGTCCATC
>JALONX010000398.1 GCA_025454695.1 Chloroflexaceae bacterium | reverse complement strand
GCCGATGTGTCGGAGTTGTTCAACTTCCTCACCGGCTACAGCCGCCAGCGCCAGTATCGTAAGCTGCTGGTGGCCCCCGTTACCCTGCGTGACCGACTCATGGCCCTGATTGAGCGGGAGATCGCCCACCAGCAGAAGCGAGGCAACGGTCGGCTCATCTTTAAGATGAACTCGCTGGTGGATATTGGCATGATTGATGCACTCTACCGGGCGAGCCAGGCCGGGGTGCAGATTGACCTGGTGGTGCGGGGCATGTGTAGCCTGCGCCCCGGCGTTCCTGGCCTCGGCGAGACCATCCGAGTGCGTAGTCTGATTGGCCCGTTTCTTGAGCATAGTCGCATCTTCTATTTTAACAACAATGGCAAAGATGAGGTGTACCTCGGCAGCGCCGACCTGATGGAGCGCAACCTTGACCGGCGCGTGGAAGCGGTGTTCCCGCTGGAGGAACCGGCCCTCAAGCGCTATGTGCGCGATGAGTTGCTGGAACTTTACCTGCGCGACAACCTGCGCGCCCGCGAGCTTCAGAGCGACGGCAGCTATGTGCGAATCACGCCGCCGGAAACGGGCGAAGTGGTGGATAGCCAGCGCCGCCTGCAACAGGTTGCCGTGGTTGAGGCGGTGTGAGTTTTGCCACAGAGGGCACAGAAATCACAGAGGGGATTGGAGATAAGCGATTGGAGATTGGTCAGAGACGTTTTTGAACGATGAGTGGCGAACGTAGTTTACTCGTGACTCGTAACTCGTAACTCGTAATTCTGAATTTCTCATTTTCCGCGCCCTCCGCGTCCTGCGCGGTGTAACATCATGCGTCTATTTATTGCGTTGCGTCTGCCCGAGGCTGTCATTCAGCGCCTGGCCGAGGTGCAGGATCAGCTGCGCCCCAGCAGCAGCCGCTTGGTGAAGTGGGTCGCGCCCACATCCATCCACCTCACGTTGCAATTCCTGGGCGAGGTGGCCGAAGAGCGGGTTGAGCCGCTGGCACAGGCGCTGCGGGCCACCAGCTTCGACTCATCGCCTGTGCTGCACCTTGGCAACCTGGGGGCCTTCCCCACCATGCGCCGCCCCCAGACGATCTGGATGGGGCTGGCGGGCGACCTAGCCGGGGTGGAACGGAGCTACCAGGCGGTGCTGGCTGTCACCGCGCCCCTCGGCTTTGTGCCCGAAGCCCGCCCCTTTCGTCCTCACCTGACGCTGGGCCGCGTTCGCCGCGAAGCTACCCCGCCGCAGCTGCGCGACCTCGCCGCCGCGCTGGCCGCCACTGAACCGCCGCTGCCTATCGCCTGGGAGATCGGCCCGCCCCTGCTCTACCAGAGCACGCTCACGCCGCAGGGGGCGGTGTATCGGGTGGTGGAGTGAGGGCGTTGCTGCCGTCTCACCAACTCCTCACCCCATCCCCGCCTCATCTTATGGTAGACTACCAGCATATTCCGGCAATCGTAAATCTAAAATCTAAAATCTAAAATCGGATATGCACTATTCTCACCCTCAGGTTCGTTTCCGCCGACGCTGGCCCCTGCTGCTGGTTGGTCTGCTCCTCGTGCTGCTTGGCCCGCTTTTTGTTGCGCCCGCCGCCCACGCCCAGCAGGTAGACTGGCGCGAGCGCGAGACGAACTACTTCACCATTCTCTATGATGCCCGCGACAGTGGCGAGGCCGACAACTATGTCGCCTTTGTAGATGGTATCTATGATGAAGTAGCGACGATTTTCAGTCACCGCACCACTACGCCCATCACGCTGCGCCTGTTCCCCACCAACGAGAGCTATTTCCAGGCCAACCCCATGGCCCGTGGCATGGGCGGCATTGTAGCCCACGCCGATTTTCGGCGGCGCGAAGTGGTGGTGATTGTGGAGCAGACTCGCAAGCAGCCGCCAGACGAAATCCCCAACAATATTCGCCACGAACTAACCCACATCGTCGCTTCCGACCTGACCGATAACCGCCTCAACACTGGTTTTCAAGAAGGCATTGCTCAGTATGTGGAACGGTCGTCGCAGGATATTTTGACGCAGAAAGCGGCCTACGTGGCGCAAGCCCGTGACCAGAACCGCCTGCTGACATGGAGCGATTTCGACGACCGCAACAAGGTCTATGGCGACCCGGAGGTGGGTTATCCCCAGTCGCTTTCCGTGGTGGCGTTTCTGGTCGAGCGCTACGGCTTCAACAAGTTCCGCGAGTTTCTCACCGTCAGCGCCCGCAGCAGCGGCTACCGTTCGGCGCTGGAGCGTGCCTATGGCGTTTCACCCACCGAGCTTGAACTGGCCTGGCGCGAGTGGCTGCCGTCCTATCTCAACGGGGGCTTCCGCCGCAATGCCCTCACCAGCTATGATTTGTCGTATCCCAAAGGCCTGATGGAGCAGGGTCGCTATGCCGAGGCTGAGACCGAGTTGAACCAGGCGGTGGCATGGTTAGAGCGCAATACCGACACGCAACCCCAGGAGCTGTTGCAGGAGGCCCAGGCGTTGCAGCAGCTCAGCCGCGACGGCCAGCGGGCCGAGAAGATGACCGAGCAGGCCCGCAAAGAGCTGGAGAGAACCAACTACGAAGGTGCCCAGCAGCTCATCGCTCAAGCCCGCGACGTATACCGCCAGCTTGGCGACACCCGCCAGGAGAGTGTGTTGCAGGCCTATGCCGAACGGGCCACCCGTGGGCTTGGAGCAACCCGCCAGCTGCTGGAAGCGAACGACCTGGCGGCGAGTCTACGCTACCCGCAGGCCCGCGCCGCTGCCGATGCCGCCGCCCGCGAATTCGCCGCCCTCGGCGACCAGATTCGCCTCGACAATGCCCTGGCCCTGCGCCGCGACATGGACACGCGCCAGCGGCTGTTTGGCGGTGCAATCCTTGCCGTTGGTGTGTCGGCTTTGCTCATTAGTCTGTTGCTGCTGTTGCGGCGCAGGCCCGCCCCGGCTGATGCGTGGTAGGTTTGGGTGAATTTGTCGCCTGCGCGGCGGGCGTTTTCTTCCAAGAGTAGCGTTGGTGTCGCCTGCGCGGCGGGCATTTTCTTCCAAGAATAGCGTTGGTGTCGCCTGCGCGGCGGGCGGTTCAGCCACGAATACGGCCAGTTGCAGGAGTGCGTTGGTGTCGCCTGCGCGGCGGGCGGTGAGGGGCCAGCCCCTCACAACCCCGTTGGGGCCTGACGCCCCAAACCCCCGCATGGGGCAGCTGATGCGGTGACAGGTGAGGTGGCGCATGCCTCCGGGCTGCCGAGGCTGGATCTACCGATGATAAAGCTGTTTTTTGCTATGTGCTAGCGTGTCGGTTGTCTCAATCACATGGGTACAGGTGAGGCATCTGCCACCTTCCGTCTAGTTGCCACAAAAGTCACCTACGGGGGTCTGGGGCGTTAGGCCCCAGCGGGGAGTCCAGAGGGGCTGGCCCCTTTGGGCGGGGTGCGGGGCGCAGCGCCCGCAATCAAACCAATAGACCAAAGAGACTCACGGAGCTGGACACGGCAAACAGGGCGTCGTCTCTGGTGTGGAGTCCAGCGGGGCTGGCCCCTTTGAGCGGGGCGCAGCGCCCACCACGCATGCAACTCCACTACGTCCGCTCAAACACGTCCTTATCCACCAGTTCAATATCCACCGGATACTTGCCGCTAAAGCAGCCCGTGCAGAAGC
Organism: Chloroflexaceae bacterium; assembly: GCA_025454695.1. Classification (GTDB taxonomy): domain Bacteria; phylum Chloroflexota; class Chloroflexia; order Chloroflexales; family Chloroflexaceae; genus JALONX01. The sequence goes on along the minus strand of JALONX010000398.1, from coordinate 2,520 downwards.
CATTGGCCGGGCGACCAGTGGCCCGAATAAGTCCCTCCAGGGTGAGGTAGGCCAGGCTGTCGGCCCCGAGATGCTGGCAGATTTCGTCAATCGTCATGCGGTGGGCAATCAGCTCGGGGTAGGTAGCCATATCTACGCCGAGAAAACAGGGGTGGCGGATGGGCGGCGATGAAACCCGCACATGCACCTCCAACGCACCCGCATCCCGCAGCAGCCGCACAATCGGGCCGCTGGTGTTGCCGCGCACAATGCTGTCATCAATCAAAACCACCCGCTTGCCGTTCAGGTTGTCCGTCAGCGCATTAAACTTCAGTGCGATGCCCACTTTACGTAACTGATCGTCGGGCTGGATAAAGGTGCGCCCGATGTAGCGATTTTTGATCAGCCCTTCCGAGTAGGGAATGCCCGACTGCTGGGCATAGCCAATGGCGGCGGGCACGGCGCTGTCGGGCACGGGAATCACCACATCGGCCTCCACCGGCGACTCGCGGGCCAGTTCGCGGCCCTGGGCCACGCGGGCCGCATGGAGCGACTGGTTTTGCAGCACGCTGTCGGGGCGGGCAAAATAGATGTACTCAAACAGGCAGGAAGCCATCTGCGGAGCGGGCATTTTGGCCACCAGGCGCGGCCCATCTTCGGTAATGGCCACAATTTCGCCTGGCTCCACCTCGCGCACAAATGCTGCGCCAATGGTGCCGAGGGCACAGCTTTCCGATGCCACCACCCAGCCCTGCTCGCCCAGCCGCCCCAGGCAGAGCGGGTGCAAGCCCCACGGGTCGCGCACGGCGTAGAGCGTGTCGCGGGTCAGCACGGTGAGGCAGTAGGCTCCCTCGGCCCGCACCATAAAAATCTTCAGCTTCTCGTCCAGGGTGCGGCCCTCGCCCCCAGCCAGCATCTGGGTGATCACTTCGCTGTCGCTGGTGCTGGTGAGTCCCACCCCCCGCCGCAGCAGCTCCTCGCGTAACACGCTGGCATTGGTGAGGTTGCCATTGTGGCCCACCGCCAGCGGGCCAAGGGCACTTTCCACCAGAAAAGGCTGGGCATTTTCAATCCGCGACGAGCCAGTGGTAGAATAGCGGTTGTGCCCAATTGCCATGTAGCCAGAAAGTGGCCGCAGTTTCTCTTCGTTAAACACCTGGGCCACCAGGCCCATCTCTTTATGCATACGGATGCGCCGTCTATCGCTCACGGCAATCCCGGCGCTCTCCTGGCCACGATGTTGCAGCGCATACAAGCCAAAAAAGGTCAAGCGCGCCACATCTGCATCGGGCGCAACAATCCCAAACACACCACATTCATGTCCGGGCTTATCGTCGTGAAACATATTTTCCGTTCCTGGTTGGGCCAATAGCCGACACTGACATTATACCCCGCTTTTATGAATGAGGAACGAGGAACGAGAAGTGTCGGGCGAGGTAGTACGCAGTACGTAGTACGCAGCCCGCAGTAAGAATGGTATGAAAGGCCAAATTACATGCCCCTTTCCCCGCTGATTACTGACCCTGATGCCCTGGATGCCGCCTGGTTGACCCAGGCGCTGTACCGGGCTGGAATACTCACCGTTGGCCAGGTGCGCGAGGTACAAGTGGAAACGGCCCCCAGTGACAACGGTCTGATCACCCGCATGCGGCCCAGCTACAGCCCCGATGAACCTGGCCCGCTGCCCGCCGCCCTGCTGCTGAAGATATGCACGGGCGTGGGCTTTGTGGGGCGCTCAGAAGTTGATTTCTACACCAAAGACTATGTTGACCTGCCCGATCCACCGTTTCCCAGGTGTTACGACGCGGGCTACGACGAGGCGACGGGGGCCTATCACCTGCTGCTGCACGATGTGTCGGCCACCCACCAGAATAACTGGCGCGTGACCCCCACGCTGGCCTATGGCTATGGCCTGGCCGAGTCGCTTGCGGCGCTGCATGCCCACCATTGGGGCAAAGGCCTAAATTTGCCCGATGCCGCTGTCCTTAACCGCTACATGGCAAACATTACGCCTGGGCTGCAACCGATGCTCGACAGCCTGGCCGACGGGATTGACGCCAGCTGGCGGCAGGCGCTGAGCGACATCTTCGCCCGCCACCCGGCGGCGCTGCTGGCCCGCACCGCCAGCGCCCAGGGCTTCACGCTGGTGCATGGCGACACCAACCCCGGCAATATTCTGGGGCCAAAGTCGGGTGAAGGGCGCGTCTACCTGATAGACCGCCAGCCCTTCGACTGGTCGCTCACCACATGGTTGGGTGTGCGCGACTTGAGCTACGCCATGGTTCATTGGTGGCCTACCGAACTGCGCCGTCAGTTCGAGCAGCCAGTGTTGCAGCGGTACCATGCGCAGCTCACGCAGCGGGGCGTGAGCGGCTACAGTTGGGAACAACTCTGGAACGATTACCGACTCACAGCCGGGCAAAGCATCTATGTGGCGGTGGCCTGGGGCGTCAGCGCCGACGACCTGGCCAACATGCGCTGGGTCTGGTGGCCGCAGCTGCAAAAAGCCATGGCGGCCTTTTTTGATTTGCGGTGTTGGGA
>JALONX010000397.1 GCA_025454695.1 Chloroflexaceae bacterium | reverse complement strand
CCAGGAACTGGTGGCGACCACCCTGAGCAACCTGGCCGAACTCAACCAACTGCTGGCCCGCATGGGCAAGCTGCTTGATGACAATCCGCCGCCCGCCCCGTCATCGCCGCCGCCCACCCCATCATCGCCGCCAGCCACGCCGCAGGCCCAGACACCCCAAAAAAACGACTCGCCCGGCGCTGCCGCCGCAAGCAGCAGCAGCCCGCTGGTGATTGTGCGTGGTACCAAGGCTACGCCGCCGTCTACCTTTCTGCCCAACGGCGTGCTGGCCACCACCGGCGACTATCTGCTGAAAATCGACTCAGGCGGGGCCAGCGAGATTGCCCGCAGCACCGATTTAAGCGACCGCCATGAAGTTTTTCTGACAAAGTTACACCAGTCCAAAGTTGACAGCAATGAAGCCCACAAAGGGCTGGCGTTTGGGGATGAAAACAAACCCCAGGAGGCTGGTTGGGCGCTGGTGGTGCATGCCAACGACGATGCCGCCCTGATCAAGGCGCTGTCGCCCTTGATCGAGAAGCGCTGCCTCGACCAGAGCCTGGCGGTGCCCGCGCTCGACGTGCGCGACGGCGAAACATGCGGCGCGTGGCTGGCCCGCAAGGTGCAAAACATCAACGCGCCTATGCAAAGCGGCGTGCCGGTGCTGCTCTACAACACGGGCGAGAGTGTGCCGCGCTTTCTTGCTCGCCACGGCACCTCGGTGGGGCCGGTGAACCCGGAGCAGGGCGTGCCCTTCTACCTGCTGCTGGCGGCCCGCCCCGGCGCACCCGATGCAAGCGACACCACCGTCATTCCGTTTGAGTTTCAGTATGAACTCGACATCTTCTGGGGCGTGGGGCGGCTCTGCTTCACCGACCCGAAGACGGGCAAGCACAAACTCAACGCCTACAGCGCCTATGCCGAGCAGGTAGTGGCCTTTGAAGGACTGACGCAGCCGCCCTACGGCAAACACATCGCCTATTTCGGCACGCGCCACGACTTCGACCTTTCGACTCAGCGCAGCGCCGACGAACTGGTGCAGCCGCTGTTTGCGGGCAACCGGGGCAAGGCGCTGGCCGAACGTTTTGGGTTTAGTCAACAGCTGCTGCTGGGGGCCGAGGCGACCCGCAGTGCCCTCGACGGGCTGCTGCGGGGCACCGGCAAACGGCCCGCCATGCTCTTCACCGCTACCCACGGCATCGGCTTCCCCGCTGGCGACGAGCGCCTGCCCGCTCAGCAGGGTGCGCTGGTCTGCCAGGACTGGAGCGGCATCGGCAACATCACGCGGGAGCACTGGTTTGCCGCCGAGGATGTGAGCGCCAGCACCAATGTCACCGGGCTGATCGCCGTCTGTTTTGCATGCTACGGCGCGGGCTGCCCCCAGAACGATCAGTTTGTGTTTACGCCTGGTACGGCACGCCCGCAGATCGCGCCCCTTCCGCTGGTGGCCCAGCTGCCGCAGCAGTTGCTGGCGCGAGGGGCGCTCGCCGTGCTGGGCCATGTGGATCGGGCCTGGACACACTCGTTCAGTGCGCCCGGCGTGCCCGCCCAGACTCAAGGCTTTGAGTCGGTGCTGGGGCGGCTGATGCAGGGCGACCGGCTGGGCCGGGCCACCGATCAGTTTAACATGCTGCAAGGGGCCGTTTCCACCCGGCTCACCGAAGAGCTGGAAAAAACCAGTTTTGGCAAAAACGTCAAAACCGATGGACTCGCCGCCCTCTGGGCCGCCCGCAACGACGCCCGCAACTACGCCCTGCTGGGCGACCCGATGGTGAAATTGCCGTTTTGATGGTTAGAGATTGGAGGCTGACCGGAGACCGAAGACCGGAGACCGAAGCCAGACAAGTGATGAGTACATTAAGTTTTGATCATCGTATCATCTCGTAATCTTGTCGTGGATGCTCTACGTCTTTGCGTCTCTGCGTTGCTACGTTGCTGTCCGGCCAATCTGCAATCTGCAATCTGAAATCTGAAATGGAAACCACGATGACAAGCGATTCACAGGCGCTTTCCACATGGTTGGAAGCGCGGCTGCCGACCTACATCGAGGAGTTGCGCCAGTTGTGCGCAATTGAATGCCCCACCAGCCACAAGCCGGGGGTTGACGAGGCGGGCGCGTGGGTGCGCCGCTGGGCATTAGCACGCGGCTGGGACGTGTCAACGACCTTCGACGACAACGCAGGCAATAGCCTGGTGGTGACACGGCGGGGCAACGGCACCAAGCGGGCCATGCTGGTGGCCCACCTGGACACGGTCTACCCGGTGGGCATTGCCGCCGAGCGGCCCATGCAGGTGAATGGCGACACCATTCTTGGCCCCGGCAGCGCCGACAACAAAAGCGGCCTGCTTTCTGGCCTGTATGCGATGGCGGCCCTGGAAGCCCTGGGGAAGCTGCCGTTTGCCAGCCTCAGCCTGGTCTGCGGCAGCGATGAGGAGACGGACGCCCGCTCATCGGGGGCGCTGCTGCGGCAACTCGCGCCGGAGTACGACATCGCCCTGGTGCTGGAAGCGGGCCGGGAAAACGGCGATATTGTGAGCGCCCGCAAAGGCAGCGGCATGTTTGTGGTGGAAGTGCAGGGCCGGGCGGCCCACGCCGGAGTCGAGCCGCACAAGGGCGCCAACGCCATCCTGGCGCTGGCCCACCAGATTGTGCAGTTGCAGGCCCTGAACGGCATGCGGCCTGGCGTAACGATCAACGTGGGCGTGGTGCGGGGCGGCAGCGTTTCCAACGCCGTGCCCGACTACGCCCGGGCCGACGTGGATGCCCGCGTTGCCCGGGCCGAGGATATGGAACCGGTGGAAGCAGCCATTCGGGCCATCGCCGCGGCAACCCATGTGCCTGGCACCAGCACCAGCGTCAGTGACGGCTGGCACTACCCGCCGATGGACAAAACGCCCGCCATTGCCACGCTAGCCGCCATTGCCCACCAAAGCGCGAGTGAACTGGGCCTGCGCTTCAACGACGCCGCCACCGGGGGCGTTTCCTACGCCAATTTGCTGGCCGGGGCCGGGCTGCCCGTGCTGGATGGCCTGGGGCCAGTGGGCGGGCTAGACCACAGCCCCCGCGAATACATCACCGTGAGCAGCATTGTGCCGCGCACGGCGTTGCTGGCGCTGCTGCTGCTGCGCTGGGCCGAGGGGTGACAAGCACATCAGCGGTTACGGTAAAGTTACGCTTTCACGGTATACTTCTTTGCAGATTGCAGACGAGTTGAGCCAGCCATCGAGCATGATATCGCGTTGCAATGCTGGTTCAATCTGCAATCTGCCTGTCCTGAGCTTGTCGAAGGGCAATCTGCCAATCTGCAATCTACTATAGTGAACACAACTTTAATTGCGTTCTGTGCTCGGTGAAGGAGGCCCTGTGACCACTGCCCGTGACCTGATGCAGCAGGCGATTTCTGCCTTTCGCGCTGGCGAGCAGGACGCAGCCGTCGCCCTCTTTGCCCAATCGCTGCAGCTTGACCCAAAAAACGAACGGGCCTGGATCTGGCTTTCCGGCATGTTCACCCATCCGTCGGAACGGCGCTACTGCCTGGAACGGGTGCTGGAGCTGAACCCCAACAATGCAGCGGCGCAGCAAGACCTGAACCAGTTGCCCGCAGCAATTGCTCCGTCCATTCCGCAGGCACTGCTACCGTTTATGGCAGCGCAACAACCAGAGCGTGCCCCAATACACCCGGCGCAACAAGATGATCCCATCATCGGCCTACCGCACCCCGCGCCGCCTGCTGCGCCTGACAACCCAACAGCCCCCGCCGCCACGGCTGAAGCATCAGTAGCCGACGAACACGACGATCTATCGTGGCTGCACGCGCTGGAGGCGCAGGTCAAGCAGACTGCGCCTCCCCTGGTTCCAGTGCTGGCATTGGGGGCGCGCCGCACACCAGATGCACATAGCCCAGGCCTTGCCGCACAAACGCTTCCGCCTGAACCTGCCCTGGCACCTGCGCCCGCAGCCGCGCCGCCGCCAGCGGTTGCTTCGGCCCGCGAAGCGCAGTTTCCCATGCGGGTTGAACTGCTGCCGGGCAAGCTGCATGCCCAGGTCTTTGCCCACGAAATCAACACGGCCAACGGCCTGGTGCCGTGCTGGTCGTACCTCAGCGAGGGGCTGTGGGCCGCCCACGGTCAGCCAGAACTGCTCTTTACCCTGCGGCGCGAACTGCATGAGCGGCTTGATGCTTTTCCCAGCGACCCGTTTGATCTCTTCACACGCATGTTTCGCCGCGCCGCTCGGCATCAGCATGTGGCCGTAGGCGATATTTTCCCATTCGAGACAACAGCGTTTGCCGCCTTCCAGGCGGGCCTGCTGCCAGTGCAGCCGTTAGAAGATGTGCCCCTCAGCGCGCCAACCTACACTGCCGTGATGCTCAGTGGAACAGAGGCCCGCGCCGCTGAAGCCTTTGGACTCACGCGGCTGCTGGTGCGGCTGGGCCAGGCCATGCAGCACTACCCCTACCCGCCCTGGTCGGATCGCAAACGCCATAGCCTGCTGCTAGACAAGGCCATGCAGGAGAGTGTGCTGGTTCGCACCCGGCGCAAACATATCGCCGGGGCCAGCGTGCGGGCCGACGCCAACGACACAATTGTATTGACCCTGACACCTGAAGCCGGACGCAAACTGGCGCACGAGCTGGAACAATTGGGCACCAACGAGGGCTTTGCCATCCTGACCGACCTTGACGCCGCTGCCGACGCATGCCTGGTATGGGAGCCTGGCTCCTACGAGTCCCAGTCCATCCAGCGGATCGGCTCGGCTGGCGACAGCATCGGCGGCTGCTTTCTGCTGTTTATGCCTGGCCAGGCCGATAACACAGGCGGCATCTACGAAGATGGCTTCACGTTTCTCATGAATACGGCCTTCTGGCGGCTGGTGCGCCAGGCCATCAGCAGCGGTGAGGAAGTGGAGGTGCCTACGGCGCGAGGCAGTTTTGGCTTCCGGCTAGCGTGGCAGCACGGGTTTGCCAGTGGTGCAGCACCCGAAGCAGCCTCGGCCAGCACCACAGCCGTGCCCCCAAAGCCCATGGTGGCCACGCCCCCACCTGCGCTAGACGTGGTGGAACTGCCCCCATTGTTTGCTGATGTTTCACCGCTGCCTGTCCCGTCGTTTCTAGAAGAAGCAGAACTGCTGCACGCCCGCAACGCCAGCACGATTGCGCAAGCGACGGACGCAGCGTTTTATGTAGAACCACCAGCCTGGCTTGTAGAGCCAGATGACTTTGTGGAACCTGATGACATGCAGGAAGCGCTGATTGTTACCCCGACGCCAGCACCAGCCGTTGCGAGCGCGTTGCTGATTGGTGATGATACGCCTCTGCCGCCAGCGGTGCGCGAGGCGGCCCCACCAGCGCCACCCCAACCCGGCCCGCCAGCGGTGGAGGTGCGCGAAGTTTCGCTGTTAGCCGACGAGGAGCGGCTCGACAACCAGATTGACCGCCAGGCCCTGTCTGCCTACATCGAACACATTACCAGCGCCGTGCAGAACGATATGGCGAACCACGGGCACAAAACCGGGCGTGACCTGCTGGTGCAGTGTGAAATTCGCCCCAACGGCAGCGTGGAATTGAGCATTGCCGCCAGCCCACCGCTTGATGCCAGCTTTGCCAGGCTCGAAGCGCGGCTGCGTGCGCTGCCAGTCCCCGCCGTCACCGGCGAAAGTGTTGGGTTTCAGTTGATGTTTGCGCTGTGGGGCGGGGATCGGTAGGCAGTTCGCAGTTGGCAGTTGGCAGGAGTTGGTCAAAATCTCGCCTCTGCCGCTACGTTAGGATTCAGTTGCAAACTGCGAACTGCCTACTGCAAACAAACCATTTATCGAGCTACTAGTGGCAGAAACACCATGCGGCGGGGTGTCTGGCTGGTGCTGCTTTCACGCACGGCCCGGCTGGCGTTCACCCGCCCGCACGTCCACGAGATGCCCGTGCCATTAATCTTGTCAGCCGTGCCGCAGAGTCGGTCACGAATCTGCAGGTTGGTGAGGCCCTGGGAGGCCAGCAGCCCGGCCACCCCGGCGACGTAGGGCGTGGAGAACGAGGTGCCGTTTACATAGCGGTAGCCGCCATCAGGCGTGGTAGTGTAAATACTCGCTCCAGGTGCAGCAGCATAGACCCACGTGCCGTAGTTCGAGAACGAGGCTCGACCGTCGTTTGAGTCGGTCGCCGCAACCGAAAAGCAGTTTTCATA